>SLOR01000198.1 GCA_007132395.1 Bacteroidales bacterium | reverse complement strand
TTTATATCTAAAATTTTTTTTGCAAAGTAACTGCTTTTTTCCGGGAATTTCAAACATAATTTTTCATATATGTCCAGAGCCTTCTCTTTGTTGCCTTGTTTAAGATAAACAACAGCTAAGGTTTCCGAAACCAGGGAAGGATCTTCGTTGGTGCTGGGAACCGATAAATCTTCCTGCTCTTCGGGCAGTTCTTTATTCATCTTGATTCTGGGTTCTTCCTTCAGGAATTTGTCTATCAGGTAATTTATATCGGGTTTTTTGGCAGATTTTGCTTTGCGCATGCCCCTTGCCATGGCTCCCAGATCTGATAAGTCGGGCTTTGTACCCATGCCGGTACCCTCCTGTGGTTGCGTGGTAGAGGCGGGTTGCTGTTCATCGGGCAAAGCCATGTCTTGCGAAGGCAATGTGCCTTCATGTCCTTTCATTCCGCCATTTTGCACGATGGGTGGAATTTCTGCAAGCGTACGGGTAGGCTTTTCTTCCCTGTTAGCCGGAGCAGTGCTTTGCTGTGGCTCTGTTTTGTTTCTTCCTGCAATTTCATTCAACCGTCTTTTAACGATATCGAGCAAAGATTCGTTGGCTATTGGCGGAGCGGATGTTTCCGGTTTGTCCTCATCGCGCTTCCCTTCAGCCTCTTCAGCATTGAGCTCACTTACGGGCTCCCCGCTGATTTTTTGGTCGGCCACATCCTGATGGGCCTGCTGTTTTTCCGGAATACTATCTCCTTCCGGCTGAACTTCTAGGGCATCAATTTCATCCAGCTTTGCAGGTTCTTCTGCTGCTTCCCGGGGAGTTTCCAGCGCTTCCGGCCTGGGGGTGTGTAAGGCAGATGGTTCCGAAACCTGCGGCTTCTCTGCTTCCAGGCGTTCTTCTTCAAGGGGTTCCTTGCCCGCAATTACTTCCTCGGGCTTGTCCTTGTCGGATATGTAGCGTTGAAACTTTCTCCTGTCAATGGTATAGGCAGCAGCTTTATTTACCTGTTTTTCAAAATTAAGCTTATCCATGCCCTGAAGATTTTTTGCCAAAAGAATCTGCAGGCTCTGACAGTAGGGATACTCCTGTGTCATTTTTTCCAGAAACGACAGCGTCCCCTTATCCAGTTGGTAAGGTTTTTCTATGATTTCCAGAAATTTAAGCTGATTTGGCATAGTTCAGGGATTTTACCAGTTTACAACGGCACGGTTAAAAATATCTTCAACCAGCGCTTCCACGATGGCATCCATGGCTTCATTTTCCACTTCTGCCAGGCTTTTGCGGCTGTCATAGTCGTAATATCTTGCAAAGGTTTGTTCAAAATCGTTATCCGGCTCATATTCATTCACAAAGCGTACCCTAACACTCACGGTGAGCCGGTTTTGCTGCGCCCTGTCATCGGCACCGATAGACTGGGGCTGTACGCTGTATCCGGTGATGGATCCCTCAAAGTGCAAATCGCCCACACCATTGACAAGCCTGAGGTTGGTCTGTCTTGAAAATTTATCTTTAAGCCCGTCGGTAAAAACCTGGCTCAGAGTGGGCTGCACCATTGGGGCATGATTGGGGAAGTGATCTACCGAAAATGATTTAGCCTGCGGTGGGATGGAAGCTCCGGTAAAGGAGTAAATACCACAGGCATGCATTAGCAGCATTCCTCCCAAAAAAACAATAATAGCGAGATTTCTTTGCATTGCAAATACTTGTTTGCTGTAGATAAATTGGTTTACTGTTAACTATATTCTTCAGTGCAGCCTTATGCACCAACATCGTATTCCTTGATTTTTCTGTAAAGAGTTCTCTCACTGATTCCCAGCTCCTGTGCGGCTTTTTTTCGTCGTCCGTTATGCTTTTGCAAGGCCCGCACTATCAAATCTCTTTCTTTTTTGTGGATGCTCAGGTTCTCTTCTTCCAGGTAATCAGTGGTGTCCTCCTCATAGCTGTCAATAATTTGATGGTGCTCATCTGGCGTGTCATCTTCGAGTTGAGAATTGTTCCCTCTGTAAGCATGATGTTCTGCCTCCTGGTACAGATTTTTAATAAGATGCGGGTTTTCCTCATGAAAGTTACCGCTCACCTGCCCGTTGCGAAGCAGTTCCCCGACAATTTTTTTCAAGTCTGTAACATCTTTTCTCATATCGAAAAGCAATCGGTACAGGATATCTCTTTCACTTATGTCGGGCTCATTCCTTTTAATATCCCTTACCAGCACGGGCAGGTTAGACTCCTGACTGGCCGGCAGGTATTTGTAAATTATCTCAGGAGTAATAATTCGGCTGCCTTCAATAACAGATATCTGCTCGGCCATATTTTTAAGCTGCCTTACGTTACCGGGCCAGCGGTAATGCTGCAGAACCTGTTCGGCATCGGTACTCAGTTGCAGAGGAGGCATGCGGTACTTTTCGGCAAAATCGGCAGAAAACTTCTTGAACAACATAACAATGTCGTTGTTCCTGTCGCGCAAAGGAGGTACAAAGATGGGCACCGTGTTAAGCCTGTAATAAAGGTCTTCGCGAAATTTGCCGTTACTGATGGCCTCCTGCAAATTAACATTGGTGGCAGCCACAACTCTCACATTGGTTTTAAGCACTTTTGACGAGCCTACCTTCATAAACTCGCCACTTTCCAGCACCCTCAGCAAACGCACCTGGGTCAGCAATGGCAGCTCGGCCACCTCATCAAGGAAAATGGTACCGTTATTTACCACTTCAAAATAGCCTCTTCGTGCTTCATGTGCCCCGGTAAACGAACCCTTTTCGTGCCCAAACAGTTCCGAATCAATGGTCCCCTCGGGTATAGCCCCGCAGTTTACAGCAATAAAAGGCCCATGCTTTCGGGCACTTAGGTGATGAATGATTTTAGGGAATGCTTCCTTTCCTACTCCACTTTCTCCGGTAATCATCACACTGATATCGGTAGGAGCCACCTGCATGGCCACATCAATAGCCCTGTCAAGAGCAGGTGCATGCCCGATAATTCCAAAACGTTGCTTTATACTTTGAATACTCATAGTTACTGCCGGATTCCTTTTATGCCATTATGACATGCAAAGTTAAGGCTTTATTTTCAGAATTTTTCTTAACCCACACCATATTTTACAGGTCACCGACTTTTTGTTTTCTTCAGCTAAACTTTTTACATTCAACAAGAGTTTAAATAATTTTAAGACGGCTTAGCAATAACGAAAAAGTACTGGTTTACTTTCCTGTTTTTCCGGGAACGGCCCATACAGTATTCTGTCAAATTGTCTATCAGAGAGGTTTTTTCAATTCTAACACTGCGGCAAAATGTTCACTATTTTCATAACGTATATTTTATCTTATTGCAGAACAATCCATATTCGACGATATTTTTATTATCTTTATTTTGTTAATATTTTTTATGAATGTCCGCAATTTTGCAAGTAAATATTTGTTCTGGTATGTTTTGTCTAATTGGGGCTAAAGCCCTTGGCATGTGACAACATTATATCCGTTGGCTAAAGCCAATTAAGAAAGCGTTTCATAATCTCAATTTTTGTTACAATTTATGACTCTTCCCTCCACTTCCATAAACATGCATGACAAAATAAAAAGGGCACTGGCACTGCTTGAGCATAATGATGAGATGCGCGGGGAGGAAGTTTCTCTTTTAAAAACGCTGCTGAAAGAAGTCCTTTCGGAAGCAGAAAACACATCTCCCACCATAACAGAGGAAAAAAACTACCGGGACGAACATCTTATCCGGCTTTCGGCCGCATTTGACCAAAGTGCCAACACCATTGTTATAACCGACATACATGGAAACATTGAGTACGCCAACCCCCGGTTTTACGAAGTTACCGGCTACACACCCGGTGAAATAATCGGACAAAACCCCAGGATTTTAAAATATGAGCATTCCAAAATAGATTACAAGGATCTTTGGGATACCATTACCTCGGGGAAGACATGGTCGGGCGAGTTTCTCAACAAAACCAAGGAAGGCGGGCTATACTGGGAGATAGGCACCATTTCGCCGGTAAAAAATGCCGAGGGGCAAATTATTAATTTTCTGGCCATTAAAGAAAATATTACCCAGCGAAAGCAGGCCGAAGAAAAACTCCGGAAAGCCAAAGATTTCTACCTTAACCTACTGGAAGATTTTCCGGTGATGGTATGGCAGTGCGACCCCAAAGGCAGTTTCAATTTTTTTAATCAAACATTCTTACGCTTTACAGGCCGACGCCCCGATCAGGAGATGATTGTGGGTTTCTGGGAAAACATTCACCCAAAAGATTTAAGGGTATTTACCGATTCATTCTACCAAAGCCTTGACAACCAAACACCATTTATTGTAGAATACAGGCTGAAGGATCGGTTTGGCTCCTACCGCTGGGTGCTCAACCATGGCAAACCCTTCAAGGACATCGATGGCCGTTATGGTGGATTTATCGGAACCTGCATCGATATACATGATCGCTTCACCGTTGAGCAACGGCTCATGGACAGCGAAAGCAAATACCGGCGTATGTTCGAAGACTCATCGCTGGGTATTTTCAAACTCGACAGGAAGTTTTCCTTTGTTTCTGCCAACAAAGCGATGGCCTCCATCTTCGGATACGATAACGCGGTGGATTTTCTCATGAAAATCAACAATACCCCTGCCGATTTCTTCCCCAACTATAATATGGAGCAGCAAAGCATGAGGGAACTGGTAAAAAGTCCTGAAAACCGCTTTGTAATTGAAAAAGAGTTTCGGGATAAAAACGGTGATAAAATCCACACGGTAATACACCTGCGCAAGGTAAACGAGCGCAGGCACGATAAGGAGTTTTACATGGAGGGGTTTATTGAAGATGTTACCCTGAAAAAAATGGCAGAACAAAATCTGCTGCTATCGGAGCAGAAGTTCAAAGCCCTGTTTGAGAAATCCTATGATGCTATACTTATCCTCAACCGTTATGAAGTAATAGATTGCAACCAAAAGGCCTGCAAATTATTTCGCATGGAAAAAAGTAATCTACTGGGCAGCAACTACCTTACCCTTGGCCCCGACGAACAATATGAAAAAAAGAACGCCCGTGAATTGCTCGACAGTCAAATACGGAAAGCCATGGGGGGATGCGCCCAGAATTTCGACTGGCTGCTCTACAGGAAGGGAAGCACCTTTGACGCAGAAATAAGTTTTGCCAGAATATTTGTGCACGACCAGCCCATGTTGCAGGTAATTATCCGCGATGTGAGCGAAAAAAGAATGGTGGAGAAACAAATCAAACAGGCTAAGGAGGATGCAGAGAAAGCCAGGATGGCACAATCTGAGTTTCTTTCCCTCATGAGCCATGAAATAAGAACCCCGCTAAACGCAGTAGTTTCTCTTACAGATTTGCTGCTGCAAGATAAACTCACTTCGGATCAGATGGAAAACCTCTCATCTGTAAAAGTGTCGGCCCGACACCTGCTGGGGCTTATCGACGACATCCTGGACTACAACAAGATAGAGTCGGGAAACATTCAGTTTGAAGAAACAGACTTCGATATTCGATCGCTGGTAAACGAGGTTTTTAAAACACTCGGGCCCAAGGCAAAAGAAAAAAAGATTAACCTGCTGTGTAAAATAGACCGCAAGGTTCCCAAAATTCTGGAAACCGACACCCTGAGGCTGAAGCAGATTCTTTTCAACCTTCTCTCCAATGCCATAAAGTTTACAGAAAAGGGCTACGTGCATTTGAAGGTGGGCCTAAAAAGCCAGACAGAAGAAGGAAACAGGATTGTTTTTGAAGTGAAAGACACGGGCATCGGCATCGCTGCTGATCGTCTCGATGCCATTTTCGAAAGATTTACACAGGCCGAAACCAGCACTACACGCAAATATGGCGGTAGTGGGCTGGGTCTTACCATCAGTAAAAAACTGGTGGAGTTGCAGGAGGGGGAAATCTATGCTGAGAGTACTGTGGGCCATGGGTCATTATTCACTTTTATACTGCCCATGAAAACCGGAGTCCGAAAATTTCCCACATCTGAGGATTTGCCCAAAATCGCCAAATCAGAAGATTTGGAAGGAATGCGTATTCTGATGGTGGAAGATGACAAAATGAACCAGTTTGTGGGCACAAAGGTCATTGAAAAGAAATGGAAGGCGAAACTTACCATTGCCCCCAGCGGGGAGGAAGCCCTTGAGCTGCTGGAGTCAAACACCTTCGACCTCATCCTCATGGATTTACTTCTGCCCGAAATGGACGGCTATGAAGTAACCCGAAGAATACGAAGCGGAGAAGAAAGCAAGGTGCAGAACCACGAAATCCCCATCATTGCCCTTACTGCTGATGCTTTCAATGAAACCCGCAACAAGGCATACGAGGCAGGGGTAGATGATTTTGTATCCAAGCCCTTTGATTATGATAAGCTGTTTGAAAAAATATTCCGGTACAAACCTTCTTAAGCGGGTTGTTCAAACAGCTGCCATCCCTCTCCTTCCCAGTAAGAGTTCATCCATGCAAGACGCAGTTTTGTGCTTTGTACTTTCTTCATGGCAAGTACATAAATTGTTGATGTATTTTTTAACTTTGCACTTTCATTTTCCGGAAACAAAAAGCTTTTTATATTTCTCAAAATCTATCAGTTATGACCCCAGCAGCCCCTAATGGCGAAAAGAATTTTAAAAGATACACCGTAACTTCAGCACTTCCTTATGCCAATGGCCCTGTACATATCGGTCACCTGGCAGGTGTTTATGTTCCCGCCGATATTTATGCACGTTATCTGCGCTCGCGCGGAGAAGATGTAGTTTTTATCGGGGGCAGTGATGAACACGGGGTACCCATTACCATTAAGGCGCGTAAGGAAGGCATTACACCCCAGGATGTGGTGGACAAGTACCACACAATGATTAAGGATTCTTTTGAGAAATTTGGCATTTCCTTCGATGTCTACAGCCGCACCTCAGCCCCCATTCATCATGAAACCGCCTCGGCCTTTTTTAAAAAGCTTAACCAGAGCGGAAAGCTGTCAGAAAAGGAAACCGAGCAGTTTTACGACGAAGCCAACAAGCAGTTTCTTGCCGACCGTTATATTACAGGTACCTGCCCCCACTGCAGCTTCGAAAAGGCTTATGGCGACCAGTGCGAAAACTGCGGCACATCGCTCAGCCCCACCGACCTTATCAACCCCAAATCGGTTCTTAGCGGTAACAACCCCGTGATGCGCAAAACCAGGCACTGGTACCTGCCCCTGCAGGATTATGAGCCCATGCTTCGCCAATGGATTCTGGAAGGCCACAAGCACGACTGGAAATCCAATGTTTACGGACAATGCAAATCGTGGATTGATCAGGGCCTGCAGCCCAGGGCCGTTACCCGCGACCTCGACTGGGGCGTGAAAGTGCCTGTGGAGGGTGCAGAGGGTAAAGTGCTGTACGTTTGGTTTGACGCTCCCATTGGTTACATATCGGCCACCAGGGAGTGGGCCGAAGCTACCGGAAACAACTGGGAACCTTACTGGAAAGACAAAGAATCAAAACTGGTACACTTTATAGGGAAAGACAACATCGTGTTTCACTGCATCATTTTCCCTTCCATGCTCCATGCTGAAGGGTCTTATATATTGCCCGAGAATGTACCTGCCAATGAGTTTCTGAACCTGGAGGGTGATAAGATTTCCACCAGCCGCAACTGGGCCGTTTGGCTTCATGAGTACCTGGAAGAATTCCCCGGACAGCAGGATGTGCTGCGGTATGTATTGTGCGCTGCAGCCCCCGAAACCAAAGACAACGACTTTACCTGGAAAGATTTTCAGGCACGCAACAACAGTGAGCTGTTGGCCATCTTCGGCAACTTTGTAAATCGTACACTTGTGCTTACACAAAAGTACTTTGACGGCAAAGTACCCGGCCGCAATGAATTAACCGATTACGACAAGGAGGTGCTGGAGCAAATGAAGCGTTTTCCCGGCTCAATCGCCAAAAGCCTTGAAAGCTATCGTTTCCGTGAAGCCCTCAACGAACTCATGAACCTGGCAAGACTGGGGAATAAGTACCTTACGGATAATGAGCCCTGGAAGATATTCAAACAGGATCCGGAAAGAGTGAAAACCATCCTTAATATCAACCTGCAGATTTGTGCCTCACTTGCAGTTCTTTCTGAGCCATTCCTGCCATTCACTTCTGACAAACTCTTCAAAATGTTGTCGCTCGACAACCTGCTTTGGGATAGAGCCGGAGAGTCGGATTTGTTAAATGCAGGCCACCAGATTGCTGAGCCCCACTTATTGTTTGAAAAAATTGAAGACGAAAAAATTCAGCAACAGGTAGATAAGCTTATCAATACCCGCAAAGCCAACGAAGAAGAGGAAAACAGCAAAGTGGAAGATTTTAACGAGGATATCTCCTATGAAGATTTCATGAAAATGGACCTTAGGGTAGCCACCATCATGGCTGCTGAAAAAGTGGCCAAAACCAAAAAACTGCTGAAACTCACCCTTGAAACAGGGCTGGGCCAGCGAACCGTTGTATCGGGAATTGCAGAATACTACAAACCCGAGGATATTATCGGCAAACAGGTGGTGCTGCTAGCCAACCTCACACCCAAAAACATAAAGGGAATAGAATCGCACGGAATGATTCTGATGGCCTCCGGCAACAACGGCGAACTGTCATTTGTGCAACCCGACAAGATGGTGGCAAACGGAGGAATTATCTCATAAGCGACGTTTTTATCTGTTTGGGCAACTCAAATCCCCTATTAGTATAATACATGCCATTCGGGCGTTTTTACCTATATTCAGGATAGAAAAATTTTTTATATTTGCCCTCGCTTGGCCTCGTAGTTCAACGGATAGAATAGAAGTTTCCTAAACTTTAGATACAGGTTCGATTCCTGTCGAGGCTACAAAAAATACTGTAAACCACACACACCAACTTGTCTTCTGTCTAAAAAAGCAGGAGATGTAAAACACCTACTAACGTTCATAAAACGAAAAAAACCATGAACAGAAAAGACGAAAGGCCCAGTAAAATTTCTTACGAGAGGTATCTGAACGAATTGGGCATTCCCGAAGATCAAAAAAAATCCAATAACGGCCAGATTCCTGATTATGTGAAGTATGGTACATGGCTGAGGGTGAATGACTCTGAGAAGTTCGAATACGATTATCAGCGTTGGAAAACCAAAGTAAGGGCCGAACAAAATCTTACTTAAAAAAAGACACCTATAGCATTGCTGCATAAAAGCAGATGCCCGGCGTTTTTATCTTCCGGTAAAAATAGCATAAACTTCTGAACCCTTTAATGTAGGAGGGTATATATAAAATATTAAGAAAGGCTCCCGGTTGTTACCTGAGGAGCCTTTCTTGATTAAATGTATTTGGTTTGCGGAAACTAAATCACCTTTAACTCTTTACCTACTTTAATAAATGCCTCAATGGCTTTATCAAGGTGGTGCTTTTCGTGGGCAGCTGAAAGCTGAATCCTGATACGTGCCTGCTCTTTGGGCACTACAGGGTAGTAAAACCCGATTACATAAATTCCTTCTTCCAGCATACGGGCGGCAAATTTTTGCGATAGCCCCGCATCATAAAGCATAAGTGCCATGATGGCCGAATCGGAAGGCTTCAGGTCAAAACCTGCGGCAGAGATTTTCTCTTTAAAATAACGGGTATTATCCATTAGTTTATCGCGATACTGCGTGTCCTCCTTAATAAGATCGAATACTGCCAGTGAAGCTCCTACTATGGCAGGGCTCAGTGAGTTGGAAAACAGGTAAGGACGTGAACGCTGACGCAATATGTCGATGATTTCTTTTTTACCCGTGGTAAATCCACCCAAACCACCGCCCAGGGCCTTGCCCAGGGTGCCGGTAATGATATCTATCTTATCCATTACATTATGGTACTCGGGTGCGCCCCGTCCGGTAGTTCCTATAAAGCCGGCCGAGTGGCACTCATCTGTCATTACCAATGCATCGTACTTTTCTGCCAGGCGACATATTTCATCCATTCTGGCAATATCACCGTCCATGGAGAAAACCCCATCGGTAACAATGATACGATGGCGTTGGGCCTGCGCGGCCTGTAGTTGCTTTTCCAAATCATCCATATCAGCATGGGCAAAGCGATATCTTGCCGCCTTGCAAAGGCGAACGCCATCGATAATAGAAGCATGGTTGAGGGCGTCGGAAATGATGGCGTCGTTTTCGTCAAACAGGGGCTCGAAAACACCTCCGTTGGCATCAAAACACGCGGCATATAAAATGGTATCTTCGGTACCAAAAAATTCGGCTATGGTTTTCTCCAGCTGCTTGTGTATATCCTGGGTGCCACAGATAAAGCGTACCGACGACAGGCCATAACCATGGCTGGCCATTGCCTTGTTGGCTCCTTCTATTACGCTGGGATGATTGGAAAGCCCCAGGTAGTTGTTGGCACAGAAGTTCAGCACTTTCTGTCCTGTGTTTAGCTCAATTTCTGCATCCTGAGGGCTGGAAATAATACGTTCCTTTTTATAAAGCCCGGCATTTTCAATGTCCTGTAATTGCGACTGTAAGTGTTCTTTAATTTTTCCGTACATAATGGA
>SLOR01000358.1 GCA_007132395.1 Bacteroidales bacterium | reverse complement strand
CAGAAAAACACGGGCTGACCCCTTCTGTTTGCTGCGAAAAGGATGAGTAAGTATTGTGAAAGTTATTTTTTTACTGTATGCAGCGGGGATTCGCAGCTGTGAAAAAAAGTTTTCTAACTTTGCCACACCCTTAAATCAAAAAAATCAAAATACGATGGAAAAAATTCTAGTTATAGGCTGTGCCGGCCAGATAGGTTCTGAGCTAACCCTTGAATTGCGTAAAATGTATGGCGATGCCAATGTTGTGGCAACGGATATCAAACCCGCCCAGAAAGAAATTACCGAGGGTGGCCCGTTTGAAATCCTTGACGTACTGGATACTCACCGTTTGTTTGGCACGGTAAGCCGCAATAAAATCACCCAGATTTACCATCTGGCGGCCATTCTTTCCGGCAACGCCGAGAAGAAACCCATTGCCAGCTGGCACATTAATATGGAAAGCTTACTCAACGTGCTGGAACTGGCGCGCGAGCTGAATCTGAATAAAATATTCTGGCCCAGTTCCATTGCTGTTTTCGGACCCACTACACCCCGGGTAGAAACACCCCAGTTTACCGTTATGGAGCCCAATACCGTTTACGGCATCAGCAAACTGGCCGGGGAAAGATGGCTGGAGTATTATTTCCAGAAATATGGTATTGATTGCCGCAGCATTCGCTATCCCGGGCTTATCAGCCATAAAACAGAAGCCGGTGGCGGAACAACCGATTACGCAGTGGAAATTTTTTATGAAGCCATCCGCGAAAAAAAATATGATTGCTTCCTGGGCGAGAACACCTACCTGCCCATGCAATTCATGGACGATGCCATCAAAGCCACCATTGGACTGATGGAAGCTCCTGCTGAAAAAGTTACCGTGCGTTCCAGCTACAACGTGGCAGGTATCAGCTTTAGCCCCAAAGAAATTGCTGCGGAGATCAAAAAACATATTCCCGAATTTGAAATGTCGTACAATCCCGATTTCCGTCAGGCCATTGCAGACTCCTGGCCCAAAAGTATTGACGACAGCGTGGCACGCCGCGACTGGGGACTGAAGAACACTTTCGACCTCAAGCGCATGACCGATTTGATGCTTAAAGAAGTAGGGAAAAAGTTCGCATAAATTTTCCGCCATAAAGAATCTCCTGCCACCGTTGCGCTTTTTGCCGGGCAGGAGGTTCTCTGTTTATTTACAATACTTTTCCACTATGCCCGGCTATATCGACACCCATACCCATCTGTACCTTAAGGAATTTGACATGGATCGCGAAGAAACTGTTAAAGCTGCGGTCGCTGCGGGTGTAGATTATATGCTGCTGCCCAATGTGGACGAAGAAACCCTGGCGCCCATGCTGGATTTGTGCAGGCAGTTTCCTGCACATTGCATGCCCATGATGGGGCTTCACCCCACCTCTGTAAAGCCCGGCTACACTGAGGTGCTGGCCCGTATGAAGCCCTGGTTCGAAAAGCAGGCTATGGTGGCGGTGGGCGAAACAGGCATCGACCTGTATTGGGATAAAACTCACTACCCACTTCAGGTGGAATCCTTTATTACCCATATTGAATGGGCCCTGGAGTATGATCTTCCCCTGGTCATTCACTCGCGCAACTCGGTAGAAGAAATCATGGACGTATTGGAGAAGTACCGCGGCACTGCCCTCAAGGGTGTTATGCACTGCTTCCCCGGTGATGTGGAGCAGGCACACTGGTTTACAGAGATGGACTTTATGCTGGGAATAGGGGGAGTGGTTACCTATAAAAAAAGCATGATGGCAAAGGTGGCACAAGCCATCAGCCTTGATTTTCTGCTCCTTGAGACCGATGCACCCTACCTGCCTCCTGTGCCTTACAGGGGGAAAAGAAATCAGCCCGCATATATTCCTTTTATCGCCCAAAAAATTGCGGAACTCAAAGGCGTTTCCGTTGAAGATGTGGCCCGGGCCACTACACAGAACGCCCAACGGTTATTTAATATTAGCCAGTAAAAAAGCACACAATGAGCAAGCAAGCACAAATATTAGTTATTTACACCGGTGGTACCATCGGTATGGTACAGGACAGTGAATCAGGAGCCCTTAAAGCTTTCGATTTTAAGCATCTTACCGCCCAGATACCCGAAATCAAGAAGTTCGGATTTCATATCGACAGTATCTCCTTCGATCCTATTATTGACTCTTCCAACATGCATCCCGAGGTATGGGTGCGCCTGGCCAAAATCATTGAAGAGAAATATGAGCAGTACGACGGCTTCGTGATTCTGCATGGCTCCGATACCATGGCTTTTACTGCATCGGCCCTGAGCTTCATGCTCGAAAATCTTTCCAAACCCGTTATCCTTACCGGCTCACAGTTGCCCATCGGGATGATTCGCACCGATGGGAAGGAAAATTTTATCACCTCCCTGGAAATAGCGGCAGCCAAGAGGGACGATGGCACTTCCCTGGTGCCCGAAGTGTGTATATATTTCGAATACCAGCTTTACCGTGGTAACCGAACGCACAAATTCAATGCAGAGCACTTTGAGGCTTTCCGCTCGGTAAATTATCCGGTGCTGGCCCGCGCAGGGGTGGAGATAAAGTATAATTTCGAGGCCATCCATAAACCCATGCATCAGGAGTTTCGCATCCTCACACAGCTTGACCCACATGTGGCCGTGCTTACACTCTTTCCCGGCATAACCCGCGAAGTGGTATCGGCGGTGCTGAATATTGAAGGTGTAAAGGCTGTGGTAATGGCAACCTATGGTTCGGGCAACGCCCCTACCCACGACTGGTTTCTGGAAGAACTGGAAGCCGCCATAAAAAAAGGAGTTATCGTTTACAATGTAACCCAGTGCAAGGGTGGCTCGGTGAAAATGGGTAAATATGAAACCAGTGTGGGTTTGCAGAAAATTGGCGTTGTAAGCGGGTACGATATCACCCTGGAGGCTGCTGTTACCAAGCTCATGTATCTGCTGGGTAACGACTATCCGCAGGACCGTATCCGTAAGTACCTGAAAACCTCTCTCAGGGGTGAAATTACTGTATAAAAGGGATAAAATGTTTAGAATAAGCCCCGGGGTTATTTAACCTTCGGCCTGTTCTTTACCTCTATTATTCTGGCCAGCACGCTGATGGCAATTTCTTCGGGGCTTTGTGCTCCGATGGGGATGCCCATGGGCATGTCAACTGTATCCAGCTGTTCGGGGGTGGCCAGTTGGTTATCAACTATATACCTTCGAGTTTCTTCCACCTTTTTCCTGCTGCCAATCATGCCAATATAGGCCGCCCGGGATGATGCCATCAATCCCAGCACCTGCCGATCCGATTCATGGCTGTGGGTAGTAATGACGATAAAGTCGGAGGGCGTGAGCGTAATTTCCCGTGCTGCAGATACATAATCTTCGTGCCGGGTTTTGGCAAGTGTTTGCGGGATTTTTTCCAGCAGCTCTTTGCGCGGGTCGATAATGTGGATTTGGAAATCCATTCCGGCAACTTTCCGGGCAATGGCACTCCCCACGTGACCCGCCCCGAAAATATAAAGCCGCGCAGAAGGCGCAAAAGATTCCATGTAAAGGGTTACCTCCGCCATCTGATCTTTGTTTTCATCACTATTGCGCCGGTAGGTTTTTTCCAAGGGTTGGTTGTTTTGCAGTAATTTCATGGCATCTGCTGTTACTTCCTGCTCCATGGCTCCGCCGCCCACCGATCCCATAAGAACTCCCTCCCCGGTTACCAGCATCTTGCTGCCTTGCTTGCGGGGCACTGAGCCCAGGGTACGGGTGATAATGCACAAAACAAAGGATTTTCCTTCCTCCTGTAAACGTGCCATACAGGAAATGATATTGTCCATAGCCAGCTTATTTTTCAATGATACCGTTGATTTTCCTGTTAAAAGTAAAGAAAAAAGTGGTCATCGGCCCGGATTATTTCCTCTCGTGTCAAACCCTTATGCCTACTTTTGCGTATACAATATGTATCCTGTGTTTTACACATGCCCAAAACAGCCAAAGTTATGACCCGAATTAAGATACTCATGTACAGGCTAAAAAAGGCCGTCAACTTTGTTGAACGCGATGTGTGGAAGATTCCACTGAAGGAACTTCCTCCCCGCAAATCCTTTCTTATTAAACAGTTGCGGATTTTTATCCTTGCATTGCGGGGATTTCGCGAAGACAATATCCTTATCCGTGCTTCGGCTCTTACCTATTACACCCTGCTGGCAGTGGTGCCGGTAGTAGCCATGGGTTTTGGTATTGCCAAAGGCTTCGGGCTGGAGGCGTTCATGGAGAAACAACTGCGTGAGGTTTTTGTAGGACGTGAGGAGGTATTTAACTGGATTATGGAGTTTGCCTATTCCATGCTGGAAACTACCCAGGGAGGAATTATTGCCGGGGTAGGTCTGGTAATTTTACTTTATACCATCATTATTGTAATGGTATATGTGGAAGAATCCTTTAACGACATCTGGCAGATTAAGCAGTCCCGACCTTTTGCCCGTAAGGTAAGTGATTACTTTGCCATTATGTTTATAGGGCCGCTGTTCCTGATAATGTCAAGCACCGCCACGGTGTTTCTTACCACCAAGATTTCCAATATTTCTGAACAGCTGAATTTTTTCCAGTTTCTCAGCCCGGCCTTTATGTTATTGGTGAATCTGATACCTTACGTGCTGATATGGATAGTTTTCACCCTGGTGTACGTGGTTATGCCCAACACCAAGGTGAAAATCAGTTCGGCGCTCATAGGGGCCGTACTGGCCGGAACAGTCTTTATCTTTACCCAATGGGCCTATATTCATTTCCAGGTAGGGGTGTCGAGGTACAACGCTATTTATGGTAGTTTTGCTGCTTTGCCACTGTTGCTTTTCTGGATACGTATCAGCTGGCTCATCGTGTTGTTTGGGGCAGAAATATCATTTGCCAACCAGAACGTGGAATATTACGAATTTGAGCATGAAGCCCGAAACATCAGTTTTTTCAATCGAAAGCTGCTGGCTCTGTATATGTATAACCTTATAGCTAAGCGTTTTGCTACGGGGGATTTGGCTCTCACCCCCCCGCAGATTGCAGTGAAGCTGGAGATGCCCATCAAAATTGTGAGAGAAATACTTGATGATTTGCAGGAAGTAAAGCTGGTATCGGAAACCCTGTCAGAACATCACAAAGAAAATGCCTACCAGCCTTCCAGCGATATATACAAGGTTACTATACGCAGCCTCATAGAAAGACTTGACCATAGGGGCGTGGATGCGCTTTTAGCCAAAGAATCGACAGAACTTGATGAGTTGCGGCATACCCTCAAGGCATTCAGTCATACCCTGGCCGATTCATCGGAGAACAGACTGGTAAAGGATGTATAGTAGTAGGCGGCAAAGCCCAGGCATTTGTGCTACACTGCTTTTGCTTTTGCCGGACTCATTTTTTTTATCCCCCACATCAACATCAGTGTTATCATAACGCTAATGGCAGCAAGCCATATCCCCTCGGGTCCTTTGCCCATTTTCTCCCACGAATCGTCAATGAGTTGATTGTGGAAGAAAAAATAAAAGGTTACTGCAGCGGCATTGTTGATGAAGTGTGCTACTACCGCCGGCCATATGCTTCCCGACCACAATACCATATACCCGAACAATACCCCGAGAATTAGTCGCGGAAAGAAGCCGAAAAACTGCAGGTGAATGGCGCTGAAGATAATGGCTGTAATCCATACTGCCAGGTGTCCGCTGCGGGTCCATTCTCCGAAAATTCGCAGCAAAACACCGCGAAACATAAATTCTTCCCCAAGCGCCGGAATTACCGCAATCATAAACAGATTGAAGAGCAGGGCCGAAAGAGTATTCACATTGAGAAACACCCGGGTCATTCGCTCGGCATTTTCTTCCGAGCGGCGCATCCACTCTTCTGCTTGCGATAGAAAGTCGGGCAGCTTCATCTGCATGTTCAGCTCTATGGTATAATTGATAAAGGGAACGGCAGCAAAAATCAAAAATACCGAAAGCAGGTACACCTCTGCGCGGGGAAACCTGTCCATGTAAAGATAGGTGCCGGTTTTGCGTGCCAGCAGCCATGCCATGATAAACGAGGGGAAGATAAACATGCCCAGATGGCTTATAATCTGCATATACCGTCCCAGGTTTAGATGGTCGGGATCCATGAGGTTGATTTCGCCTGAGAGAAACTCCATGGGTGAAATACCCATGAAGGGGATGGCCACCAGAAATCCGATGAAAATCATCACCAGGGTACAGGAAAATGCTACGATGATGGTGAGAATCAGTTTACTCGCAGGGTGAAGGCCTGCCATCCATGCTTTTTTCTCCATAGAAATAATAATGTTAATTTTGCAGCTTGTTGCCTTTTTTGCCCCAAGCAACTGTCCGGTAATTCTCTTTCAGTAGGTGTGCACTTTTACAAAAAGATTACAAACCTAAAGTTTTTTTTTGAATGACCGTTGCCGGGGTGTCTGTCTCATGAAATATATACAAAGATTTGACAAGAAGACGGGTTGAACGAAACATGAAAAGACAACATCTTACATTGAGAAATTTTCTGCCTATACCATGACCTTATTATCTGAAGAAATAAAAATAGGGAATATTACCTTCCCCCATAGGCCTGTAATTTTGGCACCCATGGAAGATGTTACCGATCCGCCTTTCCGGGCCATTTGCCGCCAGATGGGTGCCGACTGGGTTTTTACCGAGTTCGTGTCGTCCGACGGTTTGATACGCGATGCTGCCAAAAGCCTTGTTAAGCTGGATGTGTATCCTGAAGAGCGTCCGGTATCCATCCAGATTTTTGGTGCCCATATCGACGCTATGGTGGAAGCGGCCAAAGTGGTGGAGAGGGCAAAGCCCGATTTTATCGATATCAACTTCGGATGCCCGGTGCGCAAGGTAGCTGCCAAAGGTGCCGGGGCAGGCATGCTGCAGGACATTCCCAAAATGGTGGAGATGACCCGGCAAGTCGTGCAGGCCGTTTCAACCCCCGTAACAGTTAAAACACGCCTCGGATGGGATGAAAATTCCAAACATATTGTGGATATCGCCGAGCGACTGCAGGATACCGGCATTGCAGCCCTTACTATCCACGGACGCACCCGCAATCAACTCTACAAAGGCACTGCCGACTGGACCCTTATCGGGGAGGTGAAAAACAACCCGCGCATGCATATCCCCATTATTGGCAATGGCGATATCCGCGACCCTCAATCCGCCGAAAATGCTTTTAAAACCTTTGGCGTGGACGGGATAATGATTGGCAGAGCATCCATCGGCAACCCCTGGGTGTTCCGGCAGATTCAGCATTATTCTCAAACGGGTGAAATGCTTCCTGAACCTGATATCAGCGAAAGAGCCGGGGTGTGCAAAAGGCACCTGGAGATGTCAGTACAATGGAAGGGGGAAAAGGTGGCGGTTTTTGAAATGCGCCGTCACTACTGCACCTATTTTAAAGGGATTCCCAATTTTAAACCTTTCCGCATGCGCCTGGTTACTGCGCCCACGGCACAGGAGGTGTACGATATTATTGATGAGATTGCTGTAGCTGACTTTCAAGCTTTGTGAAAAAAGAATCTTTCAGTTTCCCGTTTTCAAAATAATCTTCAACAGCTTCTTTTTCCAGGTCAATCCAGTAGGCATGCAATCCTGCTTTGCGGGCACCTTCCACGTGTTGCAGGGTATCGTCGAAAAACAGGGTTTCTTCTGCCTTCAGGCCGTTTTGCTCCAGCACAAAAAGAAAGGTTTCCACAACGGGCTTACGCATGCCAATTTCATGCGACAGGTATTGCTTTTCGAATAAAAGAGAAAGGCTCTCGTACCCATGTGCTTCTTTCAGATAAGCCGTATAGGCAGGATAGTGAATGGCGTTGGTGTTGCTCAGCAAAAAGGTACGGTAGTGCGTTTTGGCTTCTTCCAGCAGAGGGATGCGTTGAGCAGGGAAGTCAAGCAGCATGGCGTTCCAGGCCTGGTCGATTACCTCGTCGGATAAGTTCAACCCGCTGATGGAGCGCATTTCATCGCGGAAGCCCTGGGGGCTGATTTCGCCTTTGTCCAGGCGATCAAAAAGCTGGTTCTGTTTTGCCTGGGTAAAGAATTTATCAAAGTTGGTTACCCCTGCCTCTTTGTAGGCTTTTATGGTAGCATGATAATCGATGTTGAGCAAAACACCCCCCAGGTCAAAAATTATATTTTTTATTTGCATGTCAATGTATATATTAGAGGAGCAAAAATAAGGCTTTTCAGCAAAAGGGAAAGTAAAGAGAATAGTTTTCTCCAGCTGTGTTTTTGCTACTAAAAACCAACATATCACATGATGCAAATCACCGAATACACCGCATTGATACTCATCAGGAAAAATGCTTTTTACACCTGGCTTGAAGAGGCTGGCAGCAAATCGATGGAAGTAGCAGATTCTACCTTTAAAGGCGATCATGGCACCTACCTGGTGAAAGATATTATTACCCAAAAGGATGTTTTTGAATTCCTGGAAAAGAATTACAAAAAACTTTTTAAGAATGAGCTTTACGAGTGGGCAGAACCCGCTTACTGGCCCAAAGAACTGACCCGTGAATTATTTTTTCATTTTTTTGAAGTGCAGGTAAACCGGCAGGTCTACTTTGCCCCTTGAGTGTTACCCTTGTCAGGCTCGCAGAAACCTCTATTCATAATACAACCAAATGCTTGAATATATTGTCATGGCATTCTCAGTGTGGTTTGCCGGTTTTTTCCCCTTTTTTGAGATTTATGTTGCCATACCCTATGGTTTCGTCATAGGACTGGATATTTATTCTGTGGTTTTTTGGGCGGTGCTGGGCAATTATTTGCCCGTACCACTAATAGAATATGGCTATGGCAAGCTGGAGCGGTTTGCCTGGTTTCGCCAATGGCAACAAAGACTTATCAAACCTTCTCTGGAGGAGAAAATCAACCGCAGGGGCAAATGGTTCATTGCCGTTTTTACCCCCTGGATAGGCGTTTGGGCAGTTGCCGTCACCTGCAAGGTGCTGAAAGTGAGAAAAGATATTTTGATGAAATATACTTTTGTGGGGATAGCTGCTTATGCCATTGTGCTGGCCCTGTTGATAGAGCTGGGGATATCAGTGATAGGCTGAGGGAAAAATCATTTTTTATTTGCAATAATAAAAGAAACTTATTTATCTTTGCACACTCAAAAACAGGTGCCAAACATTAAGTTTTTGAGGGCCCATAGCTCAGTTGGTTAGAGTAGCTGACTCATAATCAGTTGGTCCCTGGTTCGAGCCCAGGTGGGCCCACCAACATAAGAAAGCCACTTACGATAGATTTTCGTGAGTGGCTTTTTTTGTTTGATTTCAGGCTCCCAATGCTACTTCTCTCATAGATGGGGATTGTTTCATTACTTCCTGTATTTTCCGGGCGGCCAGGCGCGGGTTGCTGATTACATTGCACCCGCCGATACAACCATTTTCACAAGTCATGACCTCCACGAAGTTGTGGGGATGATTTTGCGGCATCCCTTTGAGCTGTCGCAGGGCGGCTTTGTCGATTCCATTGATGAGGAGTTCATTCACATTCACCCCTTCGGCGACCTTCTTAACTGCTGCGGACACGCCACCCGAGGCAGCAAATCCTCTGGCTTCGGCGGCGGGCGTATAACCGCCTTCAAGGGGTTCAATGGTATTGAGGTCCAGCTGTCGGGCCACCAGCCAGGCGCCATATTCCTCGAAGCTGAGGGTATAGTCGGTGTAGGGGTCGTGGCACACTTCCCAGCGCTTGGCCGAGCAGGGGCTCACAAACACGATGCACGCCTCCGGGTGTTCCTCCCTGGCCTTTTTGGCGGTGTAATGCATGGGGCTGGGCGTATGGGAAACAAAGGGTTTGAGGGCAGGAATGTGTTTGTCCACCAGCGAGGTATAGCCCGGGCAGCAGGAGGTGGTCATAAAGGGTTGTCCTTCTTCCAGGCGTTCTTTGAGTTCGGCCGCTTCGTGGTGAATGGTTTGTTCGGCCCCTTCTGCCACTTCATACACATGGTCAAAGCCCAGCAAATAAAAACTGCTGCGTATCCGCTGTATATCGGAACCAAATTGCCCGGCAATGGCAGGGGCCATCAAGGCCACCAGCTCTCTCCCCTCAATTTTGTTGCGGAAGATGTCCACCAGGTTCGATTTTTCCATGATGGCACCAAAGGGACAAGCGATCATGCATTTGCCGCAGTTGATACATTTGGCAGGGTCGATATATTCTACTCCCTTGTCATTCTTTTTGATGGCGTTAACCGGGCACACCTCCTCGCAGGGCACCGGCATATAGACGATGGCATGGAAGGGGCACATTTTTAGGCATTTACCGCAATTTACGCAGGCTTTGTGGTCGATGTGGGCCTGGCCATTATAAAAGCGGATGGCATCTTTGGGGCAGTTATTGATACAGGGGCGTGCCACACATCCACGGCAGAGGTTGGAAACTTCATAACTGGTCTGGCGGCAGGAAGAGCAGGCTTCATCCACCACTGTCAATACCACATCCGACTGTGAGCGGCGTTCATAAGCCATGCGCACATACT
>SLOR01000067.1 GCA_007132395.1 Bacteroidales bacterium | reverse complement strand
TTCCGGCAGCAGCGAACAGTGGATCCATATCGGCAACCGAAACTTCATCAGCTTTACCAATATGGCTCCGGGCAGATATGAGCTACTTATCAAGGCCTCCAACAACGATGGTTTCTGGAACGAAGAGGGGATCTCTTTAACCATGATAATTCACCCACCCTACTGGCAAACCTCCTGGTTCAGGATAGGGCTGCTAATACTGGGCCTATTGGCCTTATTCCTTTTTATACGTTTTCGCACTGCTAAAATCAGCAAGCAAAAAAGAATACTCGAAGGCATCGTAAAAGAGCGCACCAAAGAGCTCGCTTTGCGCAACGAGGAGCTCAACACCACCAATGACGAGTTGAGATATCAGCGCGAGGAACTTTCTTTAACCCTTGAAACCCTCAAAAAAACCCAGAAACAGCTCATCCATTCCGAGAAAATGGCATCTCTGGGTGTGCTTGCTGCCGGTGTAGCTCATGAAATCAACAATCCTCTCAACTTTATCAAAGGAGCGGTGGTGGCCATTGAAGAATACCTGAAGGAAGGTGAAGATGAGAAAGACCCAAACATTGAAGACCTGATTACAATTGCCAATGAAGGCATTAACAGGGCTTCTTCGATTGTAACCAGCCTCAACCATTACAGTCGCACGGAAGATGAAAAGCATGAACCGGCTGATGTGCATATCATCATAAATAATTGCCTGGCCATCCTCAAAGAACAAATGGAAAAGAGAATCATTGTTAAAAAGGAATATAATGCCCAAAGCACCGCCCTGGTTTGCAATGAAGGGAAATTGCACCAGGCTTTGTTGAATGTTTTGTCCAATGCCATACACTCCATTAAAAACAAGGGCGAAATAACTGTTTTCACCCGTGTGGATGAAAACAGCATGGTGATTGGGGTGAAAGATACCGGTAGCGGAATGACACAAGAAACCCTGTCCAGAATTACCGATCCCTTTTTTACAACAAAGGCTCCGGGCGAAGGAACCGGGTTGGGCTTGTCAATAACACAAAACATCATCAATGAACATGGAGGGAAGCTGGAGTTTTATTCTGAAACAGGCAAGGGAACTACTGTTTTGCTGAGCTTTCCCCTTAACAGGTAAATTGAAACGAGATTTTACGCAAAATAGGTTTACCCATTTTTGAACCACCTTGAGAAACGAGCCATCTCAGCCAAGATGCAAACCGGTATTGCCTGTTTTTAGAACAAAAAAATCTACAAAACCTAAAAATCAATGACAGAACATTTCAAAATCCCCAATGCCTTGAAAGCTTATGAGGATGCAGATTTTTTTATTCAGTTGAAAGCAAAGTTTGTTTATCACCTGATTGTGTCGGCTATAATTATCATAAGCATAATGATACCCGTATTTGCATACCTGCAGTTAAGCCGCTCCATTCACAGTGCGATACAACTTCAGGTTTTCATCCCTATGGTATCAGCATTGCTTACTTTTATGTTGTGCTACCTGCTGCTGGTAAGAGGTTATTACCTGGCTTCAG
The DNA here is from genome assembly GCA_007132395.1 of Bacteroidales bacterium. Lineage (GTDB taxonomy): Bacteria > Bacteroidota > Bacteroidia > Bacteroidales > UBA7960 > SKVR01. Next base: position 1,143 of record SLOR01000067.1, on the reverse strand, counting down.
CTAGTCTATTGCTGATTTCAAGCCTTACCATGATATGGGTTATCATGCTTTTGGGCAAAGAACCGGGCATAGCCAGGCTGGACACTGTGGTATGGCTGTTTGCCATTCTGGCCATGGCTCCTCTTATAATTGACAAAAGAAGGGGCTTTAGCGTGAGTTTAACACTTATCAATGCGGTAATGCTCGTGGTTTTCCTTTTTCTCATAAGAGATTCTCTCCACATTTCTGATTATGAATTTAAAGATTTCATGCTAAACTCCACCGCTGCCATGGTTTTTCTCGGCATTGTCAGCTATAATATTTATGCCATTAATAAAGCAGCCGTCGATAAGGCCGAAACGGATATTAGAAGCAGAAAAAAGACTGAAATAGAGCTGCGCAAAAGCGAGGCCAAATACAAAAATCTTTATAACACCATGCCCAACGGGTTTTATCGCTCCACTCCCGAAGGCTATTTCGTGGATGCCAATCCCGCTTTTATAAAAATGCTGGGATACAGCAGCCTTGAGGAACTCAAAAAAGTATACATCCCCACAGATTTGTATGTTGATGAATCAGAGAGAACAGCAGCCACCGCCAGCACAGAGTTTTCACCCAAGACTGTTACCTTCCGACTGAAGCGCAAAGATGGGCAAATCATCTGGCTGGAGGAAAATGCCCGGTTTATCAAAGATAAAAATGGCAAGGTGCTCTTTCATGAAGGCATCTGCACAAATATTACAGACAGAAAAAAGGCAGAAGATGCTCTGCAGGAAAGTGAAGCTGATTTAAAGGCTATTATTGAAAATTCGACAGACAGCATCTGGTCGCTGAACAAAAATTATGAGTTAAAGTATGTAAATCACGTTTTTGCTGATGAATTCAATCTTGTATTCGGAGTAGAAATACAAAAAGGAAACAATCTGCTGCAGGCGCTACCCGAACCCATCAGGCACATATGGAAAGAACGTTACGACCAGGTGCTGGCAGGAGAGAGTGTGGTATTTGAGGACCTGATTGACAACGGAGGGCAAAAAGTGTACATTGAAGTATCGGCCAATCCCATTGCCCTCAATGATAAAATTGTGGGGGCATGCTTTTTTGGCAGAAACACCACGAATAAAAAACTTGCCGAAGAAGAACTACGCCAAAGCAAAGAATTGT
>SLOR01000365.1 GCA_007132395.1 Bacteroidales bacterium | reverse complement strand
TAAAAAAAGTGAGCCTGATATCGCACCGCTACGACCGCCTACCCTTGCTACCTTCCGGTCCTGGGGGAGTTCAGCAGGAGCTGGTCGTACCAGACTCACGGGTGCAAAAGTATAAAAAAAACCTGAGCCCGCAAGCAGTGAAATAAACTTTTTATCAAGTGCGAAGCAAGCAGGTACGGGTTTATTGACCCACAATAAGTTAGAGTGGTCAAAATATTATTTGAACAGCAACAGGGCAGAAAAATCCGGTCATATTCCAATAAATTGTATTTTTGCTTTGTTTGATAAATAGATTAATCCCATTTATAAAACTCACAAATATAACATTATGGAAAATGAAATGAATAAACCCAAAAAAGAACTCTTCAAGCCTGCCCTTAATTATTCTTTGCTCATTTCGGTGGCATTAATTATCCTGAGCCTGGTGTTTTACCTGGTTGGGCACTCCACCAGTGCAGTGCATGGCTGGCTGGGCTTTGCCCTTTTTGTTGTCGGGCTTATTTATGCGGCAATAATGTATCGTAATGAATATAATGGTGGCTACATCAAATATGGCAGCAGCCTGGGATTTCTTACCATAGTAGGCCTCATTACGGGTGTTATTGTCGGAGTTTACTCTTTTATTCTTTATAGTATAATAGCCCCTGACCTTATGGAGCAAATCAGGCAGGATACCATAGAAACAGCCATTAATATGATGTATCAGCTAAACCCCAATTATTCTGATGCTGAGCTGGATGCATTGATAGACTTACAGCTAAGGTTCCAGACTCCTTTTTTTAAGGCTATTTCAGGCATAGTGGGCTATACTTTCCAGGGATTCTTATTCGGATTGATTATTTCCATCTTTGTGAAACGTAACAAGCCAATTGAAGGACCTGTTGAGTAGCTATTGAATATATTTTCGGCAGCTTATTTCTCCACAAACCCTGCAGCGTAATTGATTACATAAGAAAGCTTCAACCGGGGATGTTTATCGATGGCAACCCCGGTGTAATGGTAGCGTGGGTTTAGAATATTTTTCCTGTGTCCGCGACTTCTTACGCCATCATCAATCATCAGGCTTAGTATGGCCTCATGGGCATTTTCCGAATTCCACTGCAGATTTTCGGCAATGCCTCCCTCCCACCTTCCATGGCGAGTTATACGTGCCGACATTCCTCCACCGCCCTCATGGCCGGCATAGCCTGTGGCTTTCATATAGCGGGCATGATCTGCTGATGCTTTGCTCAATCCCTCAGAAGGCAACAGCAAGGGTAAGGGATCCGTTTCGAGTAACTCCAGGTATAGCTCACGCACGGCTTCAATGCCCTCACGTGTGCGTAAGGGTGTTTTGTCAGGAAATCGAAACAGGGTTCCTTCAAAATATTGCAACCTCGGGTAAACATAAAGCTTTGAATATTTGGGTGGGTTGTGCCGGATGAGGTTCGTGGCTACGATAAGGTTTTTTTCTTCATCGCTCAGGTAGGTCGCGTTGTCGGCTGTGTTAAGCACGTCAATTGGCCACCCGTCCCTTGCAAGATAAACCTTATACTCCTGATGGCTAAATCCGGTAAAATCCTGCAAATGAAGCTTCGTTCCCTGCTGGGCCACAGCCACAAATGAAAGCATGGCTATAAGAACAGGCAAGCATTTCGGCAATAGGGAAGAGAAAATTTTCATGGCATGTATGCTTAGTCATTACTCAGTTTTACATCTTCAAAGCCCCCGGCGTACTTTATCACATATACACCTCCCGGAAATTCAGGATGAGGAGCCTGCCCAAGGCCCACTACCCTGAACTCAGGCGTCAAAATATTTACCCTGTGGCCCCTGCCCGGCACCCCGTCGTCAATCATCAGTCCAATTACTGCATCATGGCCCGACCAGCTGCCGTAAGCCAGGTTTTCACCAATAAGGGTTTCCCATTTGCCTTCTCTTTCAATGCGTGCCCGCATACCCCCCTGACCCTCATGCCCCATTTGTCCTGTGCGGCTCTGATAATTGGCGTGGCTTTTGGCTGCACGGGATAGCTTCTCAGATGGATAAAACAAAGGTAAAGGTTTAGCCCTTAAAAGTTCCCTGTATAATTCGCGGGCCGGCTTAACACCCTCATGGGTAAGGATGATTTCATTGCGGCCAGGATAATGAAAATGCTTATCCTGATAATAGCTAATGTATTCTGAAACATAAAGCTCGGCAAATTTTGACGGATTATATCGTATAAGGTTATGCGCCAGCACCATGTTTTTTTCTGTATCAGATAAATAGCGGGCCGTAGCGGCAGTATTGAGTTTTTCCACGGGCCAGCCATCCTGTTGCAACCTGGAGGCATACTCCCTGTTACTGATACCCTCATCGGCCACGCCCACCGAGCTTACAGTGGCTTTGGGTGCAGGGCTTTCAGTTAAAGTGTTGCAGGAAAAAGTAAGAAGAACAAGACCGACAATAATGCCGGGCAAAGAAAATTTTAGGGTCATAGTAAATTGTAAAACAGAAATGGAAAAATAATAATTGTCAAATATACAACAGACAAGGGTTGGAAAAATTGCGCGTTTTCACCAAAAACAACATCTGCAGCAATTGATTTTACTTTATTTATGAATCCGGGAAAACTATCTGTTTTACGAACCATAAAAAAAACCGTACCGCTTTTGTAAATGCATCAGGAAAGGTTAGTTTTGTACCTTCGTTTATTACAGAAAATGATTTACCCGGATGTTGATTCGCATCATGCCTTTATCATGCGGGTTTCAGGAATAAAACAAAGTAAATACAAATCATACTATACTCACTTGTCACATGGAAGTTAAAGGTAAAATAATAGAAATACTGGAACCCAAATCCGGTCAGTCGGCCAGAGGAAGTTGGAAGAAACAGGATTTTATCCTGGAAACTGATGATTCTTTCCCCAAAAAAGTTTGTATCTCCAACTGGAACGATAAGGTAGATTTGGCAGCCCTAAAGCCCGGTAGCGAAGTGAATGCCCATATCAATATCGAAAGCCGCGAATACAACGGAAACTGGTATACCGACGTTAAGGTGTGGAAAATGGATTTGGTATCTGCCCAAGCCCCTCAGGGAGGCAATTTACCCGAACCTCCTCCCGGCGACGATTTGCCACCATGGAATCTGGAGCCTGAAGATTCAAATCAGGACCTTCCCTTTTAATGGAACGCAATAAAATATTTTTTGAGTTTAAGCATATTTCAGAGCGATATGTCCGATAAATTTCCCATATTTGAATACCGCTGTCTCAAAGGCCTGATGGTAAACTGACGCTGAGTTATTGGAAGCTATATGTAACTGATATAGATGTAGTTTCGAATAATTAATCAATCAGGATTGGGTTTTCAGGCAGCCCCAAACCACCCCAAAAACCTTCCGAAAACACAGGGTTGTTCTATTTTTTTAGCAGAATTACCTGATTTTATTTGTTAAACAATAACACCTGGTAATACTATTTCTTTTTGAGATACCTTTTGCCAAGGTTATTTATATAACTATATACCTTCGTAAAACAAGGTTTTTTGGACCCTTAAATACTTTATACAACATGACACAGGCCAACATAAAAGAATTCCTTAAAAAGGTAGAGTTGTTTCGCGAACTCAACGACAAGGAGCTGAGCGTAATCCTCAAGGAAGTGCATACGAAAAACTATGCGCCCCGCAAATATTTGTTCCAGGAAAACAGTCCTGCCAACAAATATCTTTTCATCATTCTTTCAGGAGAAGTGGAGCTATTTAAGAAAACTCCCTTTGGCGAAGAGCGCAGGCTCTCCTATTTCAGCACCTACGATTTTCTGGGAGAAGGAACCATTATGGCTGATACTCCCCACTCTACTAACGCCCGTGCGCTAACAGCGACCACAGTACTTTGCATTTCAAAGGCCGGATTTACCCATCTATTTGATACCGAAACAGCCATTGGTCTGAAGATTTTCAAGCAGATCTCCAAAGTGATTTCCCGGCGTATGCGTCAGAGCAACTCTAAGGTGGTAAATGTGGGCGCCCAATACGAATCGGGGCGTACCCGCTCGGAGCACGACCTGCTAGGCAGCCGGGATGTACCTGCAGAGGTGTATTACGGTATACAGACTATGCGCGGGATTGAAAATTTTACCATGAGCGGTGTTACTCTTAACTTTTTCCCTGAACTTATCATTGGCCTTGCGCAGGTTAAAATGGCCGCAGCCAGGGCCAATCATGAGCTAGGGTTGCTCCCTGATGATATCACCCAGGCCATCGACAGGGCATGCCATGAAATCATCAACGGAAAATACCATCATCACTTTGTAATCGACATGATACAGGGAGGGGCCGGTACTTCAACCAACATGAATGCCAACGAGGTTATTGCCAACCGTGCCCTTGAGCTTTTGGGTTTCGAAAAAGGGCAGTATAAACACTGCCACCCCAACAATCATGTAAACATGTCGCAATCCACCAATGATGCTTATCCCACTGCGGTTAAAATTGCTCTTATCGCCAGCAACAAAAAGCTTATTGAAGTGCTTGAAATGCTCATTGAAGGGATGAAGGAAAAAGAAACGGACTTTGCCAAAGTAATTAAAATGGGACGTACTCAGCTGCAGGATGCAGTACCCATGACACTAGGGCAAACTTTCGGCGCCTACGCTACCACCCTGGAAGAAGAAATAGAAAGATTAAATGCCAATGCGCAACTGCTTAAAGAGGTAAATATGGGCGGTACTGCCATCGGTACCGGCATCAATGCCGATCCGGACTACAGCAGTAAGGTAATTGGGCATCTGAAAGAAGTTACCGGACTGGATATTAAACTGGCCTCTAACCTTGTAGAAGCCACCCAGGATACCGGTGCCTTTGTAATGTATTCGGCCACAGTAAAAAGGCTGGCAGTAAAGCTTTCAAAGATTTGCAATGACCTTAGGCTTTTGTCTTCCGGTCCTCGTGCGGGCCTCAACGAAATCAACCTGCCACCCATGCAACCCGGCTCGTCCATTATGCCAGGTAAAGTAAACCCTGTGATACCGGAAGTGGTAAACCAGATTGCATTCAAGGTAATAGGCAACGACCTTGTAGTTACCCTGGCAGCAGAGGCAGGACAGCTGGAGCTAAACGTGATGGAGCCTATCATGGTGCAAAGCTTATTTGAATCCATAGAAATGCTCAAAAACGGTATGACAACCCTGCTGCACAGGTGTATCAGCGGTATCACTGCCAATGAGGAGCATTGCCGTGCCATGGTTATGAACAGCATAGGGCTGGTTACGGCACTTAACCCCGTACTGGGCTATGAAGCATGCACCATGCTTGCCAAAGAGGCCATGATGTATAATAAAGGCGTTTATGATCTGGTGTTGGAAAAGGAACTTTTATCAAAAGAACAGCTGGATGAGATTCTAAAACCCGAAAATATGATTGGCCCGCAAAAAATAAAGCCGGCATAAAGCATACGGATTAATTCTTAAATGGAAAGAGGGTAACTGCAAAAGTCAATTACCCTCTTTTTTTACTCCGGTGTCTGCTAATAGCTACATCTTTTTAACTGTTCATGTAAAGATATAACAGCAATAGTGGTATGATGATTCCGGTACTTACAAAATATACTCCTCTGCGGTTGAAACCGTTTTTGCCTTTGAGAACAAACAAACCGGTAATCGCCAGGATGATGAGTCCTGCAGCAAAAAGATCAGAAAACCAGGTCCAGAGCTTACGTGGGGTGTTATAATGAAGGAAGTTTACCTGGTGAAACACGGGCCGTTTGCGGATGGTTTCCATGTGTCCTTCCCCACTTTGCAGATTAACGTTTACCGTGCCCCCATTGATAAATATGCGCATCATCTGTCCGCTTACCAGGTGCGTACGGTAGTTGTTTTCCTGCTCTATCTGCTCCAGGATATTCATCACAAACTCTCTCTCGCTTTCCTTATCAGCGGGTAGTTCAGCGTTGAATGACTGCTGATTAATAATATAATTGGGATTCCACTGGTGGCGGTGGTTCAGGGCTATGCCCGACAGTCCGTAAATAATGCACATGCCGAAAAAAAAGTAACCCATGTCGCGGTGCACTGCACGGTTTATTCTTCTGATATTCATAAAGCAATTCTTTTAGTTTTTTTTGCGATTCAACTTGTTTTTCGTGGCTGCGCGGTTAAAAAAGCGAAGAATGCAGCAACTCAAAAATCGTATTTAGCCTGAAATACAATATGGCTGTTTATGGCAGCATCCATTGAAGCTGAAGGTCTTCTATATTCGTCAAAATTTTCAGCATATACCGCATTATAATAAGAATACTCCAACCCGAAGCTCAGGTTGTTGGTAAAATAGGTTATGCGCGGGGAAACCCTCAGCAAATAATGTAAATCGTCATAGCGCGACAAACCGGCAATGGGCGTATAAAGATCCTTTGAACCCAGATTTTCGGTATAACCGGCAAAAAGCCCCCATTGCCATATTTCATGGTTGGAGTGGATGTCGGTCCACAGTGAAAGTGTTCTGAGGTTGGCATAGTCGTAATCTCCCTCCCAGTCAATAGTTTGCGGTGTACCTTTTGCACCGTAGCCACCAATCATAACAAAATGGCTCATATTTTCACCATACATGGCCTCTGCCTTAATGGTTACGGGGGAAGTTACCCATTTTGTAAAGCCCTGCAGGTGATAAGCTCCTACGGTTTTGCTGGTGGCCATTCCGTTGTTGGTAATATCCCTGGGAGAAAGAAACTTATAGCCGCCGGTTACTCCCAGCATTATATCGCGAGAGTTTCCCCAGCGTAGTTGTATCACCGATTCGGGTAGTCCTGAGTTTCTCTGTGCATCCGATGGCCCGGCACTGTAGTGGTAACCATGCACAAGGAAGGATAGCGAGGCAGAAAAATCGGTAGAAAAATTATGTGTTACCCTGAGTTGCGGTGAACGATTGAGCGGATGAAAGGGCACTGCCGCTGCAAAAGAAACGGTCAGGGGGAAGCAGTCGAGCACAAAAGTAGGATGAAATGTATTACCCATGAGCAGCTCGGTATTTTCCCAGTTAAGCCTTATAAAAGCCTGCCGCATCCGTACCATCCTCACGTAGTTCTGGTGGGTGCCAAAAAAATCGGCTTCCATGCGTCCTGAGGTGCGGGCACCCAGGGCATCAGGGCCACTGATATTAATTCCGAAGCGTGAATGTACTGACAGCATGTTGAATTTGCTGCGCTTGTTGATGTCGTTGCCGTAAATGTCGTATTGGGGCTTTTTGGGGAAAAGATAAAGCTCTCCATCACGCGTATCCATCGAACGATAGGTATCGTACAAAATTTCGTAACTTATGTAGCCATAGGGTTTAATTTGAATGGGTTTCTCTTCGGTCCGGGCTTGCGGTATAAATGTTAGTGAGGCAATAATAAAAGGTAGTAACTTATACATCAGAAGATTGGCTAGATTGTTTTGTATTTGATTTAACGCGGCAAAGTTATGTAAAAGGGTGATAAAAAAATAAGAAAAAGGCCCGCATTTGCGGGCCTTTCAAAAGTTTTAACCTATAAGGTGTTATGAGGGTTTATCTTCTTCTGCCCCGGGGAGTATCGCCACGGAATTCACCCTGGCCTCTTCTGGGTGCACGGTTGTCCCTTTGTTCGAAACGAGCCCTGTTGTTAGGCCTTGCATCGAACATGGCTCTTTGCTCGGAGGTAAGAATTTCTCTGATAGACTGGTGATGGGCCTCTGAAGCCTTCATTTGTTGCGCGCGCAAATCAGCCATCTGATCTATCACCCCATTGAGTTCATTCATATCGGGGTTTTGCGAAATGCGCAAACTTTGTCTTTTAGCCCGCAGTTCATTCATTTGTGCTCTGTGCTGTGTGGTTTCACTGAGTCGTGCAGTGCGCATGGTATTAATTTTGGCTTCCTGCTCCGGTGTTAAGTCGGAAATACTCAGGCATGCCTGCCGCTGGTTTCCGGCACCTCTTTGCGAAAAAGCTTCCGTGGTAAACGTGAAAAGAACAGCTGCTGTGATAATGAAAAAAAGTTTTGCTTTCATGATAAAGAATTTGAGTTCGTAATTTGGAGAATTTGCTTGTTGGATGTTCCAAATCATGAAAGGTTTAATCGGATACAAAAAAAAGGTATGTCATCCTTGCGAATAACCTACCCAATCTTGTAAGAAGGAATGTAAAAAGGAAAAAGTAAGCATGCGCTTACTTCTCGTTTATAAATTTTTCCAGGGTTTGTCCTTCGAAGTACTCCTTAAACTGGTCGGTAACACTTTTTACCATACCACCCATCAGGCATTTATCGAAAGGGCAAATTTGCCTGTCAAGGGGGCATTCGGGGGTTTCAATACGTCCCTCGATGGCTTGATAGACATCCAGTATGGTAATTTCGGCAGGGTTAACATTGAGCACAAATCCGCCGCTTGGGCCTCTCACGGATTTCAGGTAATTGAATTTTACCAGTTGCTGTAAAACTTTGGCCAGGTGGTTGCGCGAAGCACCCATTTCCTGGGCAAGAACATTGACATTGATATGCGAATCTGCCTTGGCAATCAGCACCATAGAGTGAATGGCAAGAGAGGCTGCCTCTGATAAGTGAACAATTTTGGCCATTGTATAAAAAAAATTTCTTACTGGTAATTATACTATTTTATTTAAAAGATCATTTTCCGTACGATAACACCATCCAGAGTATGCAATTCATTTTCCAGGCGCATGCATTCTTCCATATCGCCCATGAGTTCCAGTATGATGAGGCCGGCTTCTCCCTGCCCGGGAATATCAATTTCGTTTAATCCCAGCCGGGTTTTGATGCTGCATCCGTATTTGGTGAAAATACCCTGCATGCGTGTGGCCATTTTCTCCCTTTGTTTTACCATCAGGCCTAAAATAACAAGCTGTTCCATACTACTTCAATATTTGGTTGAACATCCCTTATGTCTTAAAAAAACTTCTATCCATTACGGAACTGCATTACCTGCACTTCTACCCCTCCAATTTCCTGGAGTTCGTCCTGCAACTTTTGCCATACTTCCGGCTCGCCTTGCAGCACCAGCACAATGGTGCCTATTCTGCTGCACACATCCCTTGACAGTTCGTGGAAGCCCAGTCGGGTGCGGATTACTGAAGCGTATCTGGTAAGTACTTCCTGGGTTTTGCCGGCTTCTTTTATCCGGTCGTAAACCATTATTCCCAATATTCGTGATTGTTGCATAGCTTTGGCTTTTACAGAACACTATTGTAATTAAAAATAAAGGTCACGTTTTCCCTGCTTTATTTGTATAACTTTTTCCCGGAGTTTATCCACATTTTGCTGAGCTTTCAGTTCATTGATTTTTTGCTCAATAAGCTTGTAGCCATGCTCTTTGGTATCGGACGGGGCATAGTCTTCCAGGTACTCGGCCAGGGTAAGCAGTGCATTGGGTGAGCAGAACCGTTTAATAAATCCGGGGACCGAAAATTCCATAAAGTGCTCACCGGTGCGCCCCAGGCGATAACAAGCCGTGCAGAAAGAAGGGATGTATCCGGATTTGATAAGCTCATCCATAATTTCATTCAGGGAACGGTTATCGTTAATCTGGAACTGTTCCATGGTAAGATCCTGCTCGTGTGCTTCTTTTTTGCCTTTGGAGTAACCTCCCAGCTCGAGGTTGGTGCCTCCGTCAATCTGAGATACGCCGAAACGCAAAATCTGGTCGCGAATATGAGCAGGTTCGCGGGCGGTAAGAATCATGCCCGTGTAGGGCACCGCCAACCTTAATACGGATACCAGCCTGACAAACTCTTCATCTTTCACAAGGTGATCGTGGTTGATATTGAGGGATAAAGCATTCTGAATACGGGGGAAACTGATGGTGTGCGGCCCTACATTGTAAACGGCTTCAAAGTGGTTTACATGCCGCACAAGGCTCAGGGCTTCGAAGCGCCAGTCGTACAAACCGAACAGTGCACCAATACCCACATCGTCGATGCCGGCTTCCTGCGCCCTGTCAAGGGAGGTAAGACGCCAGTCGTAGTTTCTTTTTATGCCCCCCAGGTGAACCTTCTCGTAAGTGGGTTGGTGATAGGTTTCCTGGAAAATCTGATAGGTGCCGATACCTGAATCTTTAATGGTACGGAAACCGGGAATATCAAAAGGTGCTGCATTGATGTTGAGGCGGCGTATTTCGCCATTGTTGTGCTTTACGCCATAAACAATTCTCACTGTTTCAGCGATAAACTCTGCTGAATATTTAGGATGCTCACCATACACCAGGATAAGGCGCTTATGCCCCTGATCGATTAGTGCTGTGGTTTCCTCTACAAGTTGTTCGCTGGTCAGGGTAATGCGCTTCATGTCCTTATTTTCGGCCCTAAAGCCGCAGTACTGGCAGTTATTGGTGCAAAGGTCTCCCACGTAGAGGGGGGCAAATAACACGATGCGCTCGCCGTACACTTTTTCTTTCAGGGTGCGGGCACCTTCTTTTATCTCTTCTATTAATTCGGGATCAGTGGCATTGAGTAAAACTGCCGTTTCCTCCAGTGACAGTCTTTTTTTATTCAGCGAAGCCTGTATTACCTCTCTTACTCTTTTTTTGTCGCTTTTGGTGTTGCGAAT
>SLOR01000332.1 GCA_007132395.1 Bacteroidales bacterium | reverse complement strand
GGTACGGTGCCGGGTATGCCCTGAAAACCCTTAAGGAAAAACATCCTCAAAGCTTTGAAGAACTGCGCGCCTTTGCTCACAAATGGCCCTTCCTGCGCTACAATCTTATTCATATTGAAACCAATCTGCTCAATGCCGATACCCGACTGATGAAAGCGTATGCAGATTTGGTTAAGGATGAAAAGGTCAGAGAAGAATTTTTCTCACTTATTCAGGAGGATCATCAGGAGGCAATCAGTTCCATTATTGACCTTTTGGGCGAAGAAGCGCAAAACAGACGACACAGTTTGCTGAGCAATATTGAAAGACGTAAAAAAGCCCTGGATACGCTTCATGCCCTGCATGTGGATTACCTGAAAAAATGGCGTCTGCTGGATGAGGCTCAAAAGGATACTCATGAGCATTTACTGGATAAACTCCTTATGATTACAACGGCATTGTCGGGAGGGCTGAAAAGTACGGGTTGATGGTGTCTGCTTGTATGTTTCAATAGAGGATGGAAGCAAATTTACCAAAAGCATGATTTATGAAAGAAAAAATTAAAGCACGTTTGCTGGATTTGTGGGATGTTTTTAAGAAAACCGCCATACGCTGGGATCAGGCAAATCCCTGGCGACAGAGTGCCATCATTGCTTACTATTCCATTTTCAGCCTGCCGGCACTTTTGCTGATTATTATCGTAATGACCGGTTACTTTTTCGGGGAGGATGCGATTTCCAATCAACTATCAGAACAGATAGAAGACCTTGTGGGTAAAGAAACCGCTAAGGTGGTAGAGTCCATGGTAGCCAATGCCGCCGAGCCGGGTTCTTCACGCCTGGCATTGTGGGCCGGAATCGGGTTCCTGGTTTTTGGGGCCACCACTGTTTTTTACCAGTTGCAGCTTTCACTCAATCACATCTGGGGGGTAGTGCCCAGGCCCCGGAAGGCATTTCTCAAATATCTGAAAGATCGGCTGTTTTCCTTTGGCCTTATCCTGGCCATCGGGTTTTTATTGTTGATGTCGCTGGTGCTCAACTCCCTGCTGTCTATCCTGGGCGATTGGCTCGCCTCGCACTGGCCCGCAGTAATCTCATCCGCGCTTTCTTTCACCAATTACCTGATTTCAGTGGTGGTGGTTACCGTGCTCTTCGCTTTAATGTTTAAAATATTGCCCGATGCGGTCATTCGCTGGCGATCGGTATGGGTGGGCTCGTTGCTCACGGCATTGCTGTTCGGGTTAGGGCAGTTTGGGCTGAGTGTATATTTTACCCGCATGGACCCCGGTTCTGTGTATGGTGCTGCCGGCTCGATAATGCTTTTACTCATCTGGATATCTTATGTAGCGATGATCTTGCTCTTTGGCGCTGAATTCACCCGTCAATGGGCCATTAAATTCGGCCATGGCATCAAAGCCAAGGAAAGTGCTGAATTAATGGATTTTGATAAGATGGGGTATTTCAGCGAATAGACTGCAATGAGAGAAATGACTCTTGGAAATGTCCGGCTGCAGAGCTGTTTTTAAACGGGTCTTTCGACTTTTCCATCCTTATACTTCGCAAAGCGTCCTTCTTCCCTGTCGTGTACATTGTCATGCCGCTCCCATGGCCAGCCTCCGAATTGGGTGCTGCGGTAGTCGGCAAAAGCCTGGTGAATTTCTTCGGAAGTGTTCATTACGAAGGGTCCGTGTTGTACCACAGGCTCGTTAATGGGTAGGGCTTCCAGCAGCAGCAGGTAGCCCACATCACCAACGCACTGGATAATGGCCTCCTGATCGGGCAGCATTTCGATGGCATTGCCCGGTTGAATATCAACGCCTGCTATTCTCACACATCCCCCCTTGTAAAAATACAGGTTTCGCCTTACTTCAGGGGCCGCCGCCGGCAATGTCCAGCGTGCACCGGCCTGCATTTTTATGGTCCATATATTTACGCCGTTTTCCGGATTTGCCGCCCATGAGTCGGGGGCAGGAGCAGGTGCCTGGGCATCGCCCAGCCTGCCGGCAAATACCTTTACCTGGGTATGACGGTCTCTTTCGTCGCTGTGGTTGACCACCGGAATGCTTTCGCTCCACAACATTTTGAAATGTGGAGCCGCAAACTTGTCTTTTTTGGGCAGGTTCAGCCATATCTGGAAAAGCTCCAGTGGGTTATCACTTTCTTTTTTCAGAAGGGGAAACATTTCGCAATGCTGCAGGCCTGAGCCGGCGGTCATCCATTGCACATCGCCCATGCCATAGCGCCCTGCTGCCCCGTGGCTGTCGCTGTGATCTACGAAGCCTTCCAGCACGATGGTAACGGTTTCAAAGCCACGGTGGGGGTGGGCCGGAAAACCCGGGATTTTTTCTCCGTGATACATTCGCCAGCCATCCCTCAGGGTAAAGTCCTGGCCCATATTGCGGCCTGCAAGGCTGGCAGCAGGACCCATCTCCTCATTACCCTTGGGGTAAAGGTCGTGATGGTGCACACAAAAAATAAAGGGGTTGCTGGTGGGCCACATAAACCCCAGTGGCTGGATGTTGAGTATTACTTTGTTGTACATATTCCCTGTTTTTGTTTTCGTTAGCGATGCAATTTAATCAAAAAAAAGATAATATGATAGAAGACAGCCTTTAAGCAAAAGGATCGTTTGGATGTATTGGCAACAGCAATTATAAGAAAAATTATGTGAACGTGTAAAAATAG
>SLOR01000086.1 GCA_007132395.1 Bacteroidales bacterium | reverse complement strand
TGGCATGCCCAGAAGCATAGGCTGCTAATCAGCAATGTGGCCAAGGCCACAATAATGGTTTTTGTGTTCATAAGATCAAAAATTTAGGTTAATAAAATGGACCTTAAAATATCCAAATTGAAAAATAGTTGAACCGGGCTGCCTGTTCTAAAATCATTTGCATGTTTCCCCGGTTTTGTATCGACTGAAAATACAAATCAAAAACCATATAAATTGGTTGAATGAGTAACCGCCGGGGATGAATGAGTGTACGCCGGGGTTTGTCGAGTGAACGTTCAGGAAAGGAGTTTAAACCGGCACAGCAAATACGATTTTGGTACCTTTTGCCATGCCTTTTTCATCTGCCAGGTCAATGATATTGAAGTGGATGCTTCGCCTGAGTTTGCGGTTGATAACATCAATGCGTCTGCGGGTTATTTCAATGGCCATGGATTTATGGTCTTTATCCTGCTTTTGAAGCAGCTCGCCGGCTATTTTCCTGCCGATGCCATTGTCTTCTATTTCTATGGTAAGGATATCATTGCTTTGCTGTATGCTTACACCTATAATCCCCTTGGTCTCCATGGTTTTGATACCGTGCTCAATGGCATTTTCAATAAAGGGTTGCGCAAGCATGGGGGGAATGAAAATATTGTCGGGATCAATAAGTTCATCAACAGAAATAAGGTAATCAAACTTATGCGGAAATCTTACTTTTTGCAGTTCCAGGTAATTCTCAATGGTAGATAATTCTTTGGAAAGGGGAATTTTTTCACTATCGCTGCTATCCAGGACATTACGCATAAGCTTTGCGAAGCGTGAAAGGTATTTTACGGCCTTGTCGGGTTCATCATTCATGATTGAACTCTGAATGCTTCCCAGGGAGTTAAAAATAAAGTGAGGGTTCATCTGCGACCTGAAAAGTTTTTGCTGAAGCTGTATTTTTTCATGTCCGTTTTTCAGTTTGCTGTGCCTGAGATAAAGTAAGATCCATAGGAGCATGATAACGATAAAACCCACCATGAGAAATATTATCAGCTTGGATCGGGTTTCCTTTTGCTCCATGAGTTCTTTTTCCCTTTGCAGCAAAAGCAGCTCCTGCCGGTTTTGTTCCGTTTCATATTGGGCTTCTAATTCTGCCAGGTAGCGGCTGGTTTCCAGGGTAAATAATTCGTCCTTTATCTCCTGGAAGTTTTTGTAATTCAGAAATGCTTTGTCAAATTCATCCAGGGAAAAATAGATTTCAGAAAGATTCTGATAGGCGTCCATTTTGATTTTGGGGATGTGAATTCTTTTAGCAATTTCCAAACCTTCCTCATATCGGGCAATGGCTTGCTGTAAGTTTTGATTTTTCTGAAAAATTTCGCCTTGCTTGATCAATACGGCGGCCACATTGGCGGGCATATCAAGTTCTTCAAAAATTCGCTGTGAATGTATATAGTTTCTGACAGCCTCTGAGTAAATGGTTTGTGTACTGAAAAAATCACCTGAACTTTCATGGATTTCAGCCAGCCCGGGCTTGTAATCCATTTTCTCGTAAATGGCTTTTGCCGTGCTGTAATAAGCAATTGTACTATCCGGTTGATTCATTGCAAGAAATAAATCACCCATGGCGGTTAATGCTTCAGCTTCGCATCGCTGAAATCCTGCATCCCGGCTTAATTTAAGGCTTTCAGAATAATGTTTTTTGGCCAGCAAGGGTTTGTCCCAGTCTTTATAAAGCTTTCCAACTTTCAGACAGGTAGATGCATAACTCTCGCTGGCGAAAAGCACAAATTTGGCATCCCGCCTTGTGCGGATAGCTTCTTTTGTTAAAACCTCATCCTTTAACTCTAAAGAAGCGTTATACCAGTTTAGTGCCTCCATAAATTTTCCCCGGATTGCATAAAGCTCACCCAGTTTTTCATAACTCATAGCCACACCCAGGGGATCGTTATGTTCGGTGCGTACCTGAATGCTTTGCATCAAATCTTCCTTAGCTTTTGCCAGTTCTCCGGTGCGAATCAATATGGCAGCCCTTTCTTCCAGCTGATTGGCAGCATTGATTGACCATAAACGGAAAGAAGGGCTGATGCCCGGATCTTTTATTTCGGATTCGTACTCAAGGTATATATCATCAAAGTATCGGATAGATTCGTTAACAAATTGCAGTGCCTGCTCATACCTTCCCCAGTGGCTGTAAAGCCTTGCTATGCGTCCCAGGGTCTTGGCAATAAAAAATTCGGTGAACAATGACTTCTCCTCTTTGGTTTTTAGCTTTTCCAGCAAATCGAGCATAACCGTTAAAGCTTGTTTATACTCACCATCATTGGCCATGAAGATGCTAAGTTCCTCGTAGATTGACGGCAAGTTAAAACCCCTGTATCTCATGAAATGATCGTGGTTTTGCAAGATGGAAAAAACAGATGCATAATGTTTCTTTTTCTGTAGGTGATCATTGTTTATTATGGCGTGCCGCGTCAGAAACAAATGTGCATCGAGGTGTGCATACCAGGCAGTATCCGCATCCAGCAACTCCAGTGCTTTGGTAGAATAAATTACTGCAGAGTCCGCCTGCTGTAAGTTTGTAAGGATTATAGATGCCATTCGCCACACCCTGTTTTTCAATGTCCAGTGGGTTTCATCATCAAAATAGTTTTCAGCCTGTCTGAGAAGGTTTAAAGATTGCAGGTTGTTCTTTTTTTCGGTTCT
>SLOR01000079.1 GCA_007132395.1 Bacteroidales bacterium | reverse complement strand
GCATTTTTCAACCTACGTAATCAACACTATAATAAACATATACTCAGGCATGTACAAGGATATTTCCAAGCCCGTTCACTATCTTGAACAACAAATCAATATCAGCCGCAATCAGGAGGAGCTCGATTCCTTTTATGATCAGATGAAATGGTTGCGGCCCGATGAAGCAGAGATACTGTCGCGTGAGCGTGAGCAGCTGCTGGAATACCTTCTTTGTACGGCAGGAGCTACCGCGGTTTATAATGACACCAAGCTCGACGGGCGCAACCTCTCGCCCGGCTGCCGTATGTGTGCTTCGGGCGAGTGGTCGTGTCTGTTTATTAACAACAAATGCAATGCAGCCTGCTTTTACTGCCCCAGCGAGCAGAACGAGGTTTCGGAGCCGGCTACCAATAATTTTACCTTCTCAAAGGTGGAGGATTATATAGCCTACCTTGAAAAGTTCGGGTTTAAAGGGTGCAGCCTCAGCGGTGGAGAGCCCCTGCTTACTTTTGAAAAAACCCTGCACTACGTAACCAATATTAAAAAGCATTTTGGCTCCGGCATGTACATGTGGCTATACACCAACGGTATCCTGAGCAACCAAGACAAGCTGGAACAACTGGCCCGCGCAGGTTTGGATGAAATACGCTTCGATATTGGAGCTACGGCATTTAAAACCGATAAGGCCTGCCAGGCTGTGGGTATCATTCCGCGGGTTACGGTGGAAATTCCTGCCGTGCCCAACGAGTACGAGAAAATTATTCAGGCAGCAACAGAGCTGGCCGGGGCCGGGGTAAACCATTTGAATCTGCATCAGCTGCGATGCACTGCCTACAACCGCGAAAAACTGGTAAAGAAAGGGTTAACCTTTATGCACGCTCCCAGGGTTTTGGTTGCGCAATCTGAGGTTACAGCTTTAAAAATCATGAAGTTTATTCTGGAGAATAAATTACCACTGCCTGTAAACTATTGTTCTTTCGTATTTAAAAACTCGCATCAGAATAAAGCCGCGCGATCCCGCGGGCTTGATTATATGCTGAAAGCTACGGAACTGGCCACCCGTGCTGCTTTTATAAGGCAATTGATAATCCGCGAAACCCCCGAAAGGCTGGAGCAACTGGCCCGATACCTTGATCAGATTGCCGGGCAGCATCAGCTTACCCCGCTGTACCACTATAATCCGGGTGAAAAATCTTTTTATCCCCTGGCCGGGGCACTTCCTTATTTGAAAGAACAAAATCTGCAGGTATTGCTCAATTATCATTTTACCACCCTGATGCCCTCGGTAAGCTATCGCTTCCCTTATAAGGAGGTGCTGCTGGATACGCGAAAAAAAATGATCGTGGAGAAAGTGCAGGTGCTGCGCGATTTTCATCTTGAGCCCCACTGGTTCGACCTTTTTGCAGGTATTAACGAATGTAACGATGAGGAGGATTTTTATCAATTGCTTATGCGTGAGTCTGCCCGTTTGCAAATGAACGATGAAGTATTAACCAACTGGTTAAAGATAAAGGAGTACGAGTTTATGAAAAAGGGATTGCAGGCTTATTATTAAATGGGCAAAGGAAACCCTTTTCGGATATTCGTATAATCAGGGGTGCAAGGTAATGCACACTATAATATAAACCTCAGGTACTATGCTGTTAAAAATTGAAGGACAGGATCTCAGTAAATTTATTCTCATAGGCGACAGGGTGCTTATTAAACCCAAGACCGCCAATGAACGTACCCGTGGTGGGCTTTACCTTCCTCCCGGGGTGGAAGAAAAAAGAAAAATACAGAGTGGCTATGTGATACGTGTAGGGCCGGGCTATCCCATTCCTGCAGCGGTGGAAACCGATGAACCCTGGAAAGATTCGCACGATAAACTCAAATACTTTCCGCTTCAGGCTGGTGAGGGCGATCTGGCCGTTTTTCTGCAGGATACGGCCTACGGGATAGAATTTAACAGGGAAAAATATTTTATTGTGCCCCATTCCTCTATCCTGATGCTGGTGCGTGAAGAAGATATTGAAAACCCGGCAGGATAGATGATGGAGGTTATGAGGATAAATTGTATTTTTATCTTCATAAACCCATCTAAATTATCAACGGCCTATGTTTTCAGAAAAAGATTTGAAGCAACTCAGCGAAAAAGGAATATCACGCGAAAGCGTGCATGAACAGCTGGAAAATTTCAAAAAGGGATTTCCTCCCATTCGTTTGGTGGCACCTGCTACACCCGGTAAAGGGATATTTGTGCTGGAAGAAGCACGAGTGCAGGAGCTGGTAAGTCATTACGACACACTTTCCCCTGATCTTGATATCGTTAAATTTGTTCCGGCAAGTGGTGCCGCCACTCGTATGTTTAAGGAACTCTTTGCTTGGAGGGACCTGCTGAAAGAGGGCAGGAAGATAGCTGATATAATAGCTGCAGATAAACAGGCTGCTGCCTTTTTTGATAATCTGGAAGCCTTTGCCTGTCACGACGATCTGACAGCCGTAATGAAAGACAAGGGAATTGATGCGCAGCAATGTATTGAGCAAAAAGACTACCTTCCCTTGCTGAATATGCTGCTGGACGATGAAGGCCTGGGCTACGCCATGTTACCCAAGGGGCTGTTGCGTTTCCACCGCTACCCCGATGGTAATCGCACTGCAATGGAAGAACACCTGGTAGAAGGAGCAAATTATGCCAGGGCCGAAACCGGAAAAGTTAAACTGCATTTCACCGTATCGCCCGAGCATCGTGGGCGCTTCGTTAATCACGTAGGGCACGTGCTGGAAAAGTGGGAAAAACAATTTGGCGTAAGCTTCGAGGTGAAGTTTTCTACACAGAAACCCTCAACGGATACCCTTGCCGTGGACATGCAAAACGAGCCTTTCAGGGAAAAAGATGGCTCGTTGCTGTTTCGTCCCGGAGGTCATGGTGCCCTGCTGCAAAATCTTAACGATTTGGAGGAAGATCTGGTATTCATCAAAAATATTGATAACGTGGTGCCCGATCGCCTCAGGCAACAAACCTACATCTATAAAAAAGCCCTGGGCGGTTTGCTGATTGAACTGCGGGAAAAATCTTTTGAGATACTATCAAAAATCAACAACAATACTTTCAGTGAAAGCGACTATACAGAGGCCCGCCGCTTTGCCACTGAGCAATTGTGCATCGACAGCCGGAAATTGCCCGATTCCTTTGAGCAAGGTACCAAAGCACTTCAAATCCTGCTGAATCGCCCCATGCGCATTTGCGGCATGGTGAAAAATCAGGGCGAACCCGGGGGCGGGCCCTTCTGGGTGGAAAGCCCTGGCGATGGAAGCCACAGCCTGCAGATTGTGGAGTCTTCGCAGGTAAACCATGAGGATACAGCACAAAAGGAAATCTTCAGCCAGTCCACTCACTTCAACCCTGTTGATCTGGTATGTTCGGTGAAAGGGTTTGATGGTAAGGCGTTCGACCTGACTCAGTTTACGGACCCTCAAACGGGCTTCATCAGCATCAAGAGCAAAGACGGCAAAGA
Organism: Bacteroidales bacterium; assembly: GCA_007132395.1. Taxonomy (GTDB): domain Bacteria; phylum Bacteroidota; class Bacteroidia; order Bacteroidales; family UBA7960; genus SKVR01. The sequence continues at coordinate 7,212 of SLOR01000079.1, read as the reverse complement.
CTTGAAGGCTCAGGAGTTGCCCGGATTGTGGAACGGTGCCATGGCCGGGTGGATTACCGTTTTTGTGGAAGTACCACTCATTACTTTTAACCCTGTAAAAACCATAATGGATTTACTCAGGGAAGAGCACCGATAGGGTTGTTTTTGGATGTATTAAAATGGATACCTTCTCGAAAGTCTGGTGGTAACCGAACGCTGAGCAGTTTGATAAACTCACTGTATCATTTTCGAAACGACTTTTTATTATTAGTCAGATACCCGCTTCGACAGGCTCAGCGTTCGTTAAAAATCAGGCTTTTGGGACAGTTCTTTTTTCGGATGGCTTAATGTATTTACTGCCTTGCCATTTCCCTGTTGATGATCTCTTCGGCCTGTTCAACGGTAATTCTTTTGGCCAGGATGCGCTTGTCTTTATCAAGCAGGAAAATCAGCGGGGTGGCCCAAATGTCGTACTTGTCGCGGAAGCCTGAACTGTTTGCAGGGTCGTTTACCTGTAACCATTGCAGGTTATTGGCGCGCACGTAGTTGAGCCATTTTTCGCGGTCGGCTTCGGTATTTGCGGCATATATTTCCACACCTTTGGGTTGCATACGTTGGTAAAAATCCTTCAGCAGGGGTGTTTGCCGCTTGCAATGCCCGCATTCCGAATCCCAGAAATACAGGATGGTAAACTCCGCATCCACATCATGCAGGCTCAGGGGAGTGCGTTCGGGGGTAAACATGGTAATGTCCGGTGCTGTTTTGCCTATGAGAAGGGGCTTAAGTGCCATAGCCCTTTCAGTAATGCGTTCCAGTTGCTCTCCCGTTACCCAGTCGGCCTCTCCTGTCATGTAGTAGTTTTCTACCATGTGTACAAAAACAGCATCCATACCCATAATCTGGGAGCGTTCAAAAGTATTGGTGATGAAAAATACGGTGTATTTAAACACTTCGGGGTGTGCTCTTGACTTTTCTACCAGATAATCGGCTTCGGCAATGATGCTGTCGGGAATTTGAACCACAACCCGTGTAAAAAACTGATTGAGCTTGGCATGGAACAGGGGGGTGCGCAACAGGCGATCGTCGGCAAAGTCGATGTTTTGCCAGAAAGCATTTTTGTATTGCCGGTACATGAGGTTGTTGTCGGGAGTACCGTCTTCCCTGAGAGGAGTATCGGGAAGTTCAGGTTCTCTTTGTGCCAGCAGGATTCTTGCAAACAGCCCCTTGGGGTTGTTGTCGATAATTTCCTGTTGTTTCTGTTTTACCAATTGGTCGGCTTCTTCCAGCATTGCACGTATCTCCGCCCTGCGGGTTTCGGAGGTGGTTTCTTCCTGCAGCTCGGCACGGGCGGGGCTTAGCCGCTGGTTGTGCGAACCGATAAACTGCATGTATTCATAAAATGCCTCATTGTCGGGAGAGTTTTGAAACTGCATGGCATTCACAAAGTTGTCCATTTCTGTTTCCAGGGCAAAATGCTGGTTGTCATCCACAAGGATTTCAAAATATTTTTGCCCGGGTAGTACCACCATGTAAATACCCGCATCCAGGCTTTCTTCTCCCTGAAACCTGAACCTGCCCTGGTGGTCTGTTCTAACGGTATCCTTTATGTATTGGCGGTTTCCAAAGTGATAGGCAAGCAGTGCAACAGTATCCTGCACTCCGTTTACCCTGGCTTCAATATCATATCCCTTGTCTGCGTATCCTTTATCTGCCAATGCACAGCCAAAAATTACTGCAGAAATTATAATGGTATAAAAAAGCTTCTTTAAAGTCATAGTGGTTAGGGTTAGCATTACGGTTTTTTTCTTATATGAGTATAGGTGAGTTTTGTTCAGATTATTATGGATTTTAGACAGAAGAGGAAAATTTCTCTCCCTGAAAAACAAAGTTACACAACTTATTTTTTCCCATTTACAAAAATATTATAATGTGTGCAATCCTTTGTGAGAAAAGGCTTTCATTTCGATCAAGACGGAATACCTGCTATGAATAACCTGACAGAATACGGTATTCGGTACGGTAGGAAAGCAGGTATTTTGGCGTATATAAATGTAATGATAATCAGTATTTTAAGCTCTTGCCTGTATTTCGTGGAAACACTTACTTTGTTTTGTACAGAAAAATAGTATCACAGAAAGAAAAAATCACCTCCAAAACCATAGCTTATGAAAAAGATTTACACAACCCTGACAGTGACCCTGATAATGGCCCTGGCGATGAACGTGCAGGGTTCACATCCTTTTGCAGGAGGGGAGGGCACAGCACTTAATCCTTATAAAATAGAAAATGCCCAGCAACTTGATGCTATCCGGGGCGAGTACTTATCTGCTCATTTTATTCAAACAGACAGTATAAGCCTGGAAGACTATGGAAACTGGCAACCCATTGGCGGGCGTGACAATAATGGTCAGAACAATCCGCGGTTTACCGGCCATTACGACGGTGGAAATCATATCATATCCCATCTTACCATTTACGAGCCTTCCCGTAATAATATTGGCCTGTTTGGCCATATTGGCCTGAACGAATCCGGGGCTACCACCATCCGCAATGTACACCTGGTAAATGTAAATGTAATCGGTGGTCGTGGCACGGGAAGCCTGGTGGGCAGAGTTACAGGCAATCAGAATACAGTAATTGAAAACTGCTCGGCAACGGACGGAATTGTAAGAGGCGATGGTGCCACTGGTGGACTGGTAGGGTCTAACAACAGTTTCATGACCAATTCTGCCGCTGCAGAAACTTTCAGGCCCATTATCAGTAAATCTTATGCTGGCGTGGATGTAAGCCTCAGAAGTGAATTCTCGGAAGGAAAGGACAAGTTTGGTGGATTGGCTGGCTGCAACCAGAAAGGCTTTATAGCCAACAGCTATGCCACCGGCAATGTGGATGCCCCGGCAGGATACAGAATCGGAGGACTTACCGGTTGTGTTGAGTTGAGAGGAATTACGGTAAACTCATACGCAGTAGGTATGGTCAATGGCGAGGTGGCAACCAATAAAGGAGCATTGGTGGGTTACGTAGGGCAGAACAACAACGAAGGTACCGTAGTGGGATGTTACTGGCTGGAGTCGGTAGATGGAGCACAAACCAGTGCCGGTGGCGAAAAGCTCAATGATACACAGATGAAAGACCAGGTCAGTTTTGAGGATTGGGATTTTGAAGGAATTTGGATGATGAGCACAGATACCGATTATCAGTATCCTGTTTTGAGGGATATGGCAGAAGAGCCTGATGTGTGGGTATGGACCAATGCAGAAGATACCGACTGGAATAATCCCAGAAACTGGGATAAAGGCACCCTTCCTAATACTACTTGCAGAATAGAAATCAAGATAGACAGTGACAATCATCTGCCGGTTCTCCTGACGAATATTATCGTAAATGAAATTTACTTTCATGATGGAGCCGGATTAACCATTGAAGCGGGTGCATCACTAAGCGTTACCGGAAACCTTGAAAGAGACCTTGCTTCTGAAACATTAGCGGAGATAACGGGCGAAGGGCAACTCATTATGCAGGGGTTTACCACTCAGGAAATTCCTTCATTTGTTTTTGATAATCTCAGCATCAATAATTTTAATAATGCGGTGCTTGCAGGTGATATTTTTGTTAAAAACCAGCTGAAAATGGAAAACGGTTTCCTGGACTTGAACGGGAAAGTATTCTATCTGGATTCAGGGGCTACCCTGTTGGAATGGGAAACCTCAAATTCTTCATCGAGGGTGTTTGGCGATAATGACGGATACATCGAAATTATTTTAGACCTTGATAACCCCACAGGTAATATTGCCGGGCTGGGCCTGGAAATTATCAGCAACCAAAATCTGGGTACCACCACTATCAAAAGAGGCCACAGGGAAATAAACGGAACAGACGACTCAAGGAGTATCCTCAGGTACTTCGACATAGAGCCCACCAACAACACCGGGTTGGAAGCCTCCCTGGTTTTTCATTATTTCAGAGGTGAGTTGAACCTGGTGGACGAAGAGCATAACTTCTCACTGTTTAAGAAAAACCATGATGAAACTGATTGGATTTGGATTGAGTCGACCGTAAACAATTTGGAGCAAACAATCACGGCAAACAATATTGACGGATTCAGCACATGGACTGCCGGCAGCTCCACATCCTCTCACCTGCCCATCGAGCTGCTTTCTTTCCGCGGCGAATTGCAAAATCAAAACGTACTGCTTCAGTGGGTAACGGCTTCAGAAATCAACAACGACTTTTTCACCATTGAAAGAAGCAACGACGGTATCAACTTTAGCCCCGTGGCCTATATGCAGGGAGCAGGCAACAGTAATCATAACCTGTACTATACAGCCACCGACTTCGAACCCCTTAGCGGCATATCCTACTACCGGTTAAAGCAAACCGATTTTGACGGAAGCTTTGAATATTCCGAACTTATAAGTGTAAATAACACAGTGGGTTCAGCAGCAGATGTTGTATTGTATCCCAACCCCAACAACGGAAACTTCAGGCTGCATTCGGGCAGCGATACCGATATTGCGTTTCGCGTATTCGACATGCAGGGTAGGGTGGTTTATGCTTCCGTACTCAGCCCCATGGCTGTTAACAGCTACAATATACCCGAACTTACCGCGGGAATTTACACCGTAGTATTTTACGGCAGGGATGTAAAATCCACTAAAATGCAGGTAAGGTAACTTCTTTTCATCGATTTTGGTTTTGGTGATTGAAGCCCGCCAGCCGGATTTTCCGGCGGCGGGTTTTTTGTGTTTTGACAGGGGCTTTTCTACGTGTTTATCCTGCTAAATGGTTTTTGTTTCTAACTTTGCCCTTTAAAACATCTACTATCATGGCATTTCTTACCACCGACTATATTGCTTTTTTCCTGATTGTGGCCATAGGTATGGCATTGGGTAGGCTGAGATTGAGGGGGTTATCGCTGGATATTTCTGCCATAATATTCGTGGCCATGGCTTTCGGCCATTTTGGGGTAAGTATGCCGTCAATTTTTCAGCAAATCGGCCTTATCCTGTTTATGTTCAGTGTGGGCATAATGGCCGGGCCGGGTTTCTTCGAAGCTTTTCGTTCCAAGGGCTTGCAGCTGATATTTCTGGCGGTGGTAATTATAGTATCGGGTATGCTGGCAACATTGGGGATGAAGTATCTGTTTGATATCGACAGTGCCCTTGCCACCGGACTCTTTACCGGGGCTATTACCAGTGCTTCAGGGCTGGCCGCTGCCGCTGAAATTTCCGGTTCACCTCTTGTGCCCATTGGGTTTGGGCTGGCATATCCTTTCGGTATCATAGGTATTATACTTTTTGTAAGACTATCTCCGGCAATGCTGGGCATAAGCATCCCAAACGAAGAAAAGAAGTATAACGATGAGGTGCAGGCAGATCACCCTGAGCTTTTATACCGCAACTTTGTAGTGGAAAATCCCAATGTTATAGGGAAGACCCTGGCAGAGCTTAGCATACGCAGTGTTACCCATACCAATATATCAAAGATTCTGCGCAATAACACACCCATAACCCCCACTTCGGCTACTACACTGCAGCAAAATGACATTATACGGGCATCGGGCAGCAGGGACAACCTAAATACGCTTTCCTATTTTATCGGCCATGAAACCCAAACCCCCATCCCCGATAGCAAAAAGTATGTGGTACGGAGTTTTCTGATTTCCAACCGCAGAAATATTGGTAAAACCATTGCCGAGTCGGAGTTCTTCCAGCAATACAATGCAACGGTTACCTCCATTCGGCGAAGTGGAATCGACATCGTTCCCCATGCCCATACGCGCCTGCGGTTCGGCGATAAAATTACCCTGAGTGCACCTGATGAGTATATGCCCAAAATAGGAATCATCGTGGGCGATAGCCGGGAGGAATTGGATCAGATTGATTTCTTGCCCATAGCCGTTGGGGTATTGCTGGGTGTATTTATCGGGCAGATACAAATACCCATGGGCAACGGAATGGATTTCAGCCTGGGGCTTACCGGAGGTGTACTCATTGCAGCCCTTGTGCTTAGCAAAGTAGGTAAAACCGGCAATATTGTGTGGAATATTTCGGGCACCACCAACCAATACCTGCGCAAATTGGGCCTGATATTTTTCCTTGCATATATTGGTACCGAAGCAGGGCAAAAGTTGGTTCCTACCATTCAGGAACATGGCTATCAAATGATATTTGTGGGTGCGGTAATTTCGCTGGTACCTATGTTCATAGCTGTTTTTGTGGGAAGAAAGGTGTTGAAGATAAATTATCTTAGTCTGCTGGGAGCTATCACCGGCAGTATGACAAGTACGCCTGCTCTCAGTGCCGTTGAACCCCTCACCCGCACCAATGCACCTCAGGAGGCTTATGCTGCCGTGTATCCTCTATCTCTTGTGCTTATTATTATTGTCAGCCAGCTACTGGTAAGCTTGTAAAAGTGAAAAGTGAAAAGCTAAAAGTTAACTTCTGACCTCTATCCAATATCTTCATCTCCCAGTAATTCCGGGTCAATGGCATCCTTAAACAGCAGCTTGTGAACAGTTGTAAGTGCCTGCGTGATTCTCAGTCCCCAGTGATTTTCGAATAGCCTCTGCAGTTCTGCCACAGCGCAGGCCTTGCTTTGCATGGGCGCTTTCTGGTAAAGCATTACAAAGTCTTTCATGTCCTGGTAAATATCGGCCATGTTGTCGCTCAGGCTCATTTCCTCGCTGTCGAAATTATGGTCGTGTACAAAGTAGATGTCTTCTTTTCCAAATTTCTCTCTCAGGGTTTTAAAAATAGCTTCCCATTGTTCTTCGGTAACAAAGCGTTCAAAAAAATCGGGGTCAGGTTCAATGGTATCAGGCAATACCGATCCTTTCAGGTAGAGCAGGGGGGCGATTTTCTGAAAATAGGAAAATATTTCCTGAGCACTATACTTCTCTATCTGTTCGAAAAACAAACAATACTCATGGGCAACGGTAATCATGTCAATTACCGGGCGCGATATTACGGGGTTGTTGTCGGAAGTGATATCCATGAAAAAAAGCAGGTTAAAAAGTGTTAGTAATATGTTTTTTTACGACCAGCTGCAAAATTAATCTTTTATAAGCAAGTTTGGGTAATTTTTCCTGAAAGCATTGATATTACTGCGTTACAGGAGGTGTTCTGTTAAAAATATTTAAATAGGGGGGTTATAATACTTTGTTTGCCGGGGGCTTAATCTTAAATAAATATGTGCATGTATAGTCTTTGTATCAGTGTTGGCGGAATAATG
>SLOR01000330.1 GCA_007132395.1 Bacteroidales bacterium | reverse complement strand
CGGTTCTGGGATAATCTTTTATGGCATCCAGGTAGGCGTCGTTTTCGTAGTTGATGCAGCATTTAAGCTTTGAGCATTGCCCGGCCAGTTTCTGTGGGTTGAGCGATAATTGCTGTGTACGGGCTGCATTGGTAGAAACGGAGCGGAAGTTGGTAAGCCATGTGGAGCAACATAGCTCTCTTCCGCAGGAGCCGATGCCCCCCAGGCGGCTTGCTTCCTGGCGCATGCCAATCTGACGCATCTCAATACGCACGTTGAACCTGTCGGCCAGCACTTTAATGAGTTCGCGGAAGTCAACCCTTTCGTCGGCGGTGTAGTAAAAGATGGCTTTGGTTTTATCACCCTGGTATTCCACATCGCTGATTTTCATGTCGAGCCTCAGGTTGAGAGCTGTTTCCCGAGAGCCGAACATGGTTTTTTCTTCCAGCTCAACTGCCGCGATCCATTTTTCTATATCAGAAACTTTTGCTTTGCGATATACCTTTTTGAACTCGGTTCTATGAATGTCAATTTTTTTCTTTTTCAGCTGCAGGTTTACAATTTCACCGGCAATGGTAACAATGCCAATGTCATGACCGGGAGATGCTTCCACCGCCACGATGTCGCCTTCTTCCAGCTGCAGGTCTTCAGGCACTTTGTAAAAATCCTTCCTGCTGTTTTTAAACCGTACTTCCACCATGTCGTAAGAGGGGAAGTTTTTTGGGGCCTTAATGTTGTCGAGCCAGTTAAAAACATTGAGTTTGGTGCATGAGTGTGCGTGCAGTTCTTCTTGCCGCGTAGTATTGGGACGGGGTGCACAGCGGCATCCCCTTGATATAAAGTTGTTTTTTTCCAATTTATTCGGTTTTTGTATTGCACACAAAATTAAGCAAATTAATTATCTTTTTGCCTTCATAATGCGGTAGGATTTGAGGGAAAGGTCTGTAAATAAAATCTTTGGATTTGCATTCCTTTCGATATGATAAATGGCCGATGTAAACTCTTCGCCCATGAGCATGGCGGTTTGCGGTATAAGCACTTTGGAAAACTTTTGAATAAAATCTAATGCCTGCGGGTGTGCTCTTACGAGGCTTTCGGCCCGGTAGTTGAGCAGGGTGCACTGGCGAAAGATTTCCAGGGCCTGGCCCAGAAAGGCCTTTTGCTTCTCTCTTCCCAACTTTGCCAGCAAGTCCACATGTGTCATAATTCCTTTGAAATCAAAAGTGTAGCATGCTCTCAGCCACTCGCGCAGTAAAACCGTATTGCTCTCGTAGGTTTCGTCACTTTCCATCATATGGATAGCTTCGCGAAAATTGCCATGGGCCAGAAAGGCTATTTCCTGTGCCTTCGCTTCGTCACAATTGTACTTTTCTGTAAGTCCCCTTACAATATCCCCATCCTTTAAACGCGGAAATTTTATCATCTGCGATCGGGAAAGGATGGTAGGAAGGATGAGTTCCTGATTTTCCGAAATAAGCAGAAACAGGGTTTTTTGTGGGGGCTCCTCCAGTATTTTAAGAAGCTTGGGTGCTGCAGAATGATAGAGGCGGTCAATCATCCACATTATTATCACCTTGTATTCGCTTTCGTATGATTTATACCCCAGTACCCTGATGATTTCGTTGCAATCTTCCGCATTTATTATGCCCTGCTTGTTTTCTATTTCTACATGCTGATACCATCTGTTGAGGCTGGGATAGGGCAGGCTCTCCTCCATGAATTTACGCCACTGCGTGGTAAAATCCTTGCTGATATAGGTTTTTTCTCCTACTCTTTTGGAGGGGATGGGATAAAAGAATGTAAGGTCGGGATGGCTCAGCTTATTGTATTTAACACATGAGGGGCAGGTTCCGCAAGCATCATCGGGGTTGGGTTGTGCACATGCCAGGTAGCGCGCGTAGGCAATAGCCATGGCCATTTTGCCGCTTCCCGCCGGACCCACGAACAGCTGTGCATGGCTTACCCTGTTGGAGGTAATATTGGCAATAAGCTTTTTTTTGAGTTCTTCCTGTCCGGCAATGTCTTTAAAATACATGGTGTGGGCTTTAGCAAACCCCAAAATTACCAAGATTTCGCCATTATGGTAAAAGATTTAACCAATATTATCAGCCGGCAAAGCTCAGGGGTTAAAAAATCAAAAATTTATCCGAAGTTTTCCGAATCAGGCAATTCTTTGGTCATTTTACGTGTTTTACGGTTGGTTGTACGGAGGAAATTATTAGCTATTTGGTGTAAAATGTGTTAAAAATACGCTATTGTTGACAACTTATTAACATAAAATGTCGTTTTGAAAGGCTTGACAGCAGCGGTTTATCGTTCCGCAAACGATTTCTGTGTTTGCAAATAAAGCCCGTTCGTATAAAAATATACGGTTTTTGTGGTTATCTTTGTGCCATAAATCATGACCTGAAAATGCAATACTTACAAAATGAAAAACATTTGTACCTTTGCAGGCTCATTTTCTCAGGCAAAAATTTATTACCATGAGACAACAATATCTTGTTAAACTTCTTCTTGTTGTTGTAATTTCCATCATCGTTTTAATTGGCTTGATGCTTACCAACAGGTCCGTTACTGTTGAAGAAATTGCTGTTGAAGAAAGTATTAACGAAAATGATTTGCCGGCTATCCTCGAAAGAGGAGTGCTGAAAGCAACAACCGACTACAACTCTACCAACTATTTTATTTATCGGGGGCAGCCCATGGGCTTCCACCTTGAGCTT
>SLOR01000012.1 GCA_007132395.1 Bacteroidales bacterium | reverse complement strand
GCTCCCTTTTTTATGGCGAAGTTGCTGGCCCATTTGGCCAGTTCCATACGTTCTTTATTGTTCATGATTCATCGAATGCTTTAGGTTAAAAAAATCAGGCATTAACACCGCCCACTGTAATACGTGATACTTTCACTGTGGGCTGACCCATGGATGCCGGAACGCCTTGTCCGCCTTTTCCGCAGGTCCAGCCGCCTTCCGACATCTCCATGTCGTTGGCCACCATTACGATGTCGCTGAGTACCCTGGGGCCGTTGCCAATGAGGTTTACGTCCTTGATGGGGCGGGTGAGCTTGCCATCCTCGATGAGGTAACCCTGCTTCACGTAGAAGGTAAAGTCGCCGGGACCGATTTTCACCTGGCCGTTGGTAAAGGATTCGGCGAAGATGCCATACTTAACCGATTCGATGATTTCTTGTTTTTGGTGCGGCCCGTTGAGCATGTAAGTGTTGCGCATGCGTGGCAGGGGCATGTGGCGGAACGATTCGCGACGACCGTTGCCGGTGGGCGCTACGCCATAATGTTTGGAGCTGATGCGGTCGTGCAGGTAGGAGGTCATGATGCCGTTTTCTACCATGTAGGTTTGTTTTACGTCATTGCCCTCGTCGTCCATGTTGATGGCGCCGCGGTTGTTGGGGGTGGTGCCGTCGTCCACGATGCTTACAAAGGATTCTGCTACTTTTTTGCCAATCTTGTCGCTGAAGATAGATTCGCCCCTCCTGTTGAAGTCGGCTTCCATGCCGTGCCCGATGGCTTCGTGCAACAGAATGCCTGAGCTACCTGCTCCCAGTACTACTGGCAATTCGCCAGCCCTGGGGGCTACAGCATCAAAAAGGATCATGGTGTCGTCCACAGCCTTTTTGGCAATGCGATCCAGGTTGTCCTGGCTGAAGAAGCTCACATCGTTTCTTCCGGCCGAGCCAAAGCCATTTTGTTCTCTTTGCCCGTTTTTCTCAGCTACACAACTGGTGTTGAGCTGACTCATGGGCTGGTAATCGCAGGCAATGATGCCTTCGGAATTGGCAAAAAGGATATAAGAAGTGGCATCTGCAAAAGATACATTCACTTTCACGATGGCAGGGTTGAGAGAGAAGACCTTGTCATTCACATACTGCAACATGGGTATTTTGTCATTGATGCTTACATCTTCCCAGGGGGTGTTGATTTTGTAATAGTTGGGAAGCTGCTTTTCTGCCAGCGACATCACTTTTACCCTGGCTGAGCTGCTGGCAATATTGGCTGCGGTGCGTGCTGCCGATTTCATAGAGTCGGGGGTAATGTCTTCGGTAAAAGAGTAACCGGTTTGTTCGCCACTGATAACCCTGATGCCCACCCCGAAACTGATGTTGGAGAAAGCCCTGTTTACCATATCATCTTCCAGTGCCACCGTGTTGTTGATGGTGTGCTGGAAGTAAAGATCGCAGTAATCGCCACCCCGTGAGAGGCCCTCGGCAATTACATCCATAATTACTCTCTGGTTTACCCCGAAATGATCCAGGTAATCATTCAGCTGGTAATCCAGCGGGGAGGAAGCCCTGGCGCCTGAAAGACAGCCGCTGAGCATCGAAGGCAGCAGCATGGTGCCGGCCATGGCAAGACCTCCTGTTTTCAGGAAATCTCTGCGGTTAAATGTTTTGCTCATGTGTGTTTTATTGATTTAAAGAATATTTTCAGCCCATCTCCGACTTTTTTAAAGGAGGGTACAGGCAACAATTAGAATAGTTTCATTTACCTGATCGGTTGAATAATAGGGTATAAATATGTTTTGCCATAAGACGCCGTAAAGGAATCATACGTTACAATCGGCAGTTGTTTTCCTCATTTGCCACTATTGCAGCACAACGTTTGCCTGCTGCAAAAATGTAACTCTCAAAAATATTCAATTCGAATGAGGGAAAATCCTTTTGTTTTCTATTTAACTTTTTTTAGGAACAGAATGCTGGTTATAAAGCAAATGTGAAATTCCGTCCCGGTTGTTTTCCGGGTTTGTTTTGTTGTAACGGATTAAATTCTTTAATTTGTTAAGCCTTCATTTTGTTTTTGTTAGATGAAGACTAATTATTTTCTCATACTTTTATAATAAAAAACCGCATGATATACTCACAGAACCCCGGCAATCGGCTGTTGAAACCGGCAATGGTGTTAAGCTTTATTTTGATTGTTGTGGGCGTTAATGGGCAGCGTGTTGAAAATGCAGATTATTTTCAGGACAGACAGGAAATCTATATCAGTTTCCCCTCCGAGCTACTTACAGAAGCGATTTCCCAGGCTGTGTCGGTTGACTATATTGCCCGCCAACGAGTGTATGCCTATGTGGGGCCACAGGGCTATGCTGTTTTGCTGGCCGGAAACATACCTTATACAATAAAGCGAAGCCCCGGGGAGGTAGATTTCGAACTGAATATGAAGTCCTTTGCTCAGCTTCAAACCAAAGACCTTACCCAGGACTGGGATTTTTACCCCACCTACGAAGCTTACGAAAGTCTGATGTATCAGTTTGCACTCGATTTTCCCCATCTGTGCGAAGTACATACCATTGCCGAATTGGCGAGCGAACGAAAAATCATGTTTATCAGTATTAATGTAAATGATAATCCCAAGCCACGGGCTATGTACACGTCCACCATGCATGGTGACGAAACGGCAGGCTTTGTTTTATCCCTTCGGCTCATCCATCATCTTCTCACCCAATATGGGAATGATG
>SLOR01000033.1 GCA_007132395.1 Bacteroidales bacterium | reverse complement strand
GTTTCCTTTCTTAAAAATACCCGGATTGACAGAATCCTCTACCCGGCAAGAAACACACATGAAATTTAGATACTAAAGCCTATAGCGTGAATAAAAAGCTACAAAAGATTCAGGTTCTGAAAAATCTTATCGCCGACTTTCTTTCCGCCATAATTGCCTGGTTTCTATTTATTCTTTACCGGCAAAACAGCATCAATGGCCGATTCAGCAGGATATCCGAAGAAATTTTTATAGACGAAAACCTGCTCTTAGGTTTTATTATCATCCCACTTTTCTGGCTTACCCTGTATGCTTTGAGCGGCAGCTATAAAAAAATATTGCGCCGCAGTCGTCTCAATGAGTTCGGTCAAACCCTTATCATCACCCTTATCGGGGTATTAATAATATTTTTTGCCGTGTTGCTGGGCGATGAGGTAAGAACCATTGCGTATTATTACCGCTCATTTACGCTGCTATTTGTCTTCCATTTGTTTTTTACGTCGGTATTTCGGTTTATCCTTTCCTCCATCACCATCAACCGCATTCACAAAAGAATTATTGGTTTTAACACTGTCATAGTGGGGAGCCAGCGCAAAGCGCTGAACATTTTCCATGAAATGGAAGCCCAGGAAAAATCATCGGGCAATCGCTTTCTCGGATTCGTAAACGTAAATCTTTACGACCATTATATTATGGAGGAGTACCTGCCCCGCCTGGGCTGGTTCAAAGATTTGAAGCAAATCATTGAAGAACATCAGGTAGAAGACGTTATTATTGCCCTGGAGGCCCGGGAGCATAAGAATATTGGAAAAATCCTTGCAGAGCTATATCAAACCAATGCCATTATAAAGGTAATTCCTGAGATGCACGATATTTTGCTGGGCTCGGTAAAAATGACCTCCATTTTCGATGCCCCGCTGGTACAGATTCAGCAGGGACTGATGCCCGTATGGCAACGGCATATAAAACGATTTATGGATGTTGTGATTTCCCTGGTTGCACTGGTGGTGCTTTCGCCGGTTTATTTGGTTACTGCAATAGGGGTGAAACTGTCGTCAAAAGGGCCGGTCTTTTACTCCCATAAGCGAATTGGCATCAATGGCAAGCCTTTTAAAATGCACAAGTTTCGTTCAATGTTTACAGATGCGGAAAAAAACGGCCCTCAGCTGAGTTGCAAGGACGACCCACGCATTACTCCTTTTGGATTGTTTATGCGAAAGGTTCGCCTGGATGAAATACCCCAGTTTTATAATGTTCTCATCGGAAACATGTCGCTGGTGGGCCCCAGGCCCGAAAGGCAGTATTATATCGATTTGATTGTGCAAAAAGCGCCCCACTACCGGCTGCTTCAAAAAATAAAACCCGGTATTACTTCATGGGGCCAGGTAAAGTATGGGTATGCCGAAAATGTTACGGAGATGATTGAACGACTTAAGTACGACTTGTTGTACCTGGAAAACATGTCGCTGATAGTGGATTTTAAAATTCTTATACACACCATTCTCATCATTATTCAGGGTCGGGGAAAGTAAAAAAGGCTGGGGAAGGTGCTTTCGGAAAGTATAGGCTAAATTGCACCCAGCTCTATCAGCTGCACAATTTCTTCAATAAGTTTGTCATCGCCGTAAGGGTCGTATTCTGTTTTCAGATTATACCCAAATAACCTTCCGAAGGACTGCCAGAACACTGCGGTAAATGCGCCCCTGAAATCGCGCAGCACATCATAGGATGTATGCTTGGTTTCCCGGTCAATCAGTTTAATCAGAATATGTCCTTGCGAAATTGTAAGTCGTCTCAATTCACCTTCAAACTCATCTTTTATTTCTTGTTCTATTTCACGTGCTGCACGTCGTCTTTGAGCGTCAGTTTCTAACTCCTCCAGCAGTTCACTGTATTCCTGAAATTTAATACCGGCAAGGCGGGCATAGGGGTAAACCCTTTTTACATTGTGTACCAGACGGTTATAACTTTGTTCTTCCCTACGATTATTAAAAATACGCGGGGCATGGTAATGTACAGTTGGTAACTCAATATACGGAATGGTATCGCCCTGGTAAACCACAGCACGGGTAGTTTGTCCTGTAACAACCTGCGCAGTTGCGTCTACAACACACCAACCGCAGGCTAAAAAGGTAAGTACCAAACCGAAAAAAAATACACGAACATTCATTCGGAAAAATTTGATTTAAATTGCTGAATGGAACCCACTTACGACCAAGTATGTTTATTTAAGCGCTTAGCCCATATGTGAGTTTCATCATATGGTTTATTAACGACAGTAGAATTACAATATTATCCTGTCATTTATCGCATATTGTGTCAAAATACATGCCAAATAAAAAAAGAGGCTGCCTCTTAAGTGCTTTTGGGTCGTTGAGCAATTCGATAAACTCTTCGTAGTACCTGTCAGAACAACTGCTGAATATCAGCTATTTATGAATCTATACAAGTAATATAGTGAGCCTGTCGAACTGCTCAGCAGACGGAAACACACCGACTAATGAGACAGTCTCTTAAAATTACAATTTTTCAGCAGAAATATCAATTAGGGATTACGCTACCTTTAATCTTCCGATATTACTTATATGCAACATTTTTCGGGCATAATCCAGGGTAAGATGAACATTTTTGGTGGTTTTCTCAGAAGGAGCATTAAACATCGCGTCCATCATTATCAATTCACAGATTGAACGTAAACCTCTGGCGCCGAGCTTAAACTCAACAGCCTTTTCCACAATTAGGTCATACACCTCTTCATCGATTTTCAACTTAATACCATCCATCTCAAAAAGCTTGATGTATTGCTTTATGAGTGCGTTGCGGGGCTCGGTAAGGATTCTTCTCAATGCTTCACTATCAAGGGGATTGAGGTATGACAGCACGGGTAAACGCCCCACCAGCTCAGGAATAAGACCAAAGCTCTTCAAATCCTGAGGAGCTATATATTGCAGCATATTGTCTTTATCAACTTCCTGCTTCTCTTTTCCTATTCCATAACCAATGGCGTTGGTTTGCAAACGGCTTGATATCCGTTTTTCAATACCATCAAATGCACCTCCACAGATGAAAAGGATATTCTGTGTATTAATTTGCACCATTTTTTGTTCAGGGTGCTTACGCCCGCCCTGCGGAGGAACAGAAACAATAGCTCCTTCGAGAATTTTCAGCAATGCCTGCTGCACTCCTTCACCCGAAACATCACGGGTAATGGAAGGGTTGTCGCTTTTGCGAGCAATTTTATCTACCTCATCAATAAAGACGATGCCTCTTTCGGCTGCCGCCACATCAAAATCGGCTACCTGCAGCAAGCGCGAAAGGATGCTTTCCACATCTTCGCCTACATATCCGGCCTCGGTAAGAACTGTGGCATCGGCAATGCAAAAGGGTACCTGCAGCATTTTGGCTATGGTACGCGCCATGAGGGTTTTTCCGGTACCGGTTTCTCCTACCAGTACAATGTTGGATTTTTCAATTTCCACCTCATCATCTTTGGCGATACCTTTCCCAGAAATTCTTTTGTAGTGATTATAAACCGCTACTGACAAGACCTTCTTTGCATCATCTTGCCCAATCACGTAAAGATCAAGATGTTCTTTAATTTCAGCAGGTTTTAAAAGCTTAAAGGAGGGAACTTTCTCTTTATGCTTCATTTTTTGTTCTTCTGCAACAATCAGCTGCGCCTGGTCAACACAGCGATCGCAGATGTGGGCGTTGATTCCGGATATAAGCATATCCACACTTTTACCCTCTCTCCCACAGAAGGAACATTTTCGGGTGTCTTTTGTCATAACAATAATTAACGATACTTAAAAAAAGCCCGGACAATTGTGAGTGCCCGGGCTTAGTACTATTTGGATTTTTTTGTTGCAGAGAGCACTTCATCAATCATCCCGTACTTGTGGGCCTCCTGGGCAGTCATCCAGTAATCACGGTCAGAATCTTTCCATATCTTATCGTAATCCTGCTTGGAGTGTGCTGCGATAATTTCATACAACTCCTTTTTCAGTTTCTGAATTTCTCTTGCAGTAATCTCAATGTCACTGGCTTGTCCTTCTACTCCTCCCATGGGTTGGTGGATCAGAATACGTGAATGCTTCAAAGCGGTACGCTTTCCTTCGGCACCTGCACATAAGAGCACAGCACCCATAGAAGCGGCAATACCTGTACATATAGTAGCCACATCGGGGGAAATGTATTGCATGGTATCATAAATGCCTAGCCCTGCATACACAGAACCTCCAGGTGTATTAAGATATATCTGGATGTCTTTTTTTGAATCTACAGACTCAAGAAAAAGTAATTGTGCCTGGATGATATTGGCTACATAATCATTAATGGGCACTCCCAGAAAGATAATCCGGTCCATCATCAGACGGCTGAATACATCCATAGTGGCCACATTTAACTGGCGCTCCTCAATAATAGTAGGGCTGATATAATTGCCATACACCGATGTATAATTGTGCAGTGTTGTGCTGCTTATACCCATATGGCGGGTGGCATACTTTTGAAATTCATCCTTTGGTACCATAGTGTCTTTTTTAGGCTTGGGGTTGATTCTGATTTTTGTATTTTTCAGTCATTTCTTTTACGAAATCATCAAAGTTAAGCTCTTTTTCCTTGAGGGTCAACTTTTCTTTGAGTAATTCAAGTACTTTAACGTCAAACAGCTGATCGTATACTTTTTTCAGTTCTTCCTGGTTGGAAGCAATCCTTTTTACAAAGTCAGCCAGTACTTCATCGTCAGGGTTGGGCTGACCATACTGTGCCATTTGCTGGCGCATAAAACCTTTCAAGTGGTCAGAAACTTCCTCGTGACTTACTTCGATTTTGTGCTCTTTAATCAGATGGTTTTCAATGAGCTGCCACTTGAAAGAGTCTGCAAATGAATCAAATTCATTTTCTACCTGCTCGGCACTTACTTCATCATTATCTCTGTTAGACTCAAGAATCCAGCGCTTTAGGAATTCTTCAGGCAGACTTAAGCCTGCTTTTTCCACAATGGTTTTGATGGCTTCATTTTTGAAATGTTTGTCGGCATCAGCCTGATACTGCTTGCTCAGTTGCTCGCTGATGAACCCTCTGAAGGCACTCTCATCCTTAATTTCTTTTTCGGGAGCTACCTTGTTAAACAATTCCTCATTCAGTTCGGCAGGTTCGATACGTGAAATTCTTTCCAGGGTGAAATGATAGTCTTTACCATACTGGTCAAGTTCTTCTTTTTTCACACCCAGTATACCGGCCATCTCAGTTTCGTTGTCAATGGCCTTAACCAGGTCAATCACCAGGCTGTCGCCGGCTTTGAGCCCGATAAGTTTTGCTTTTATATCTTCGTCTTTCAGATACTGGATATAAATATTCTGTTTGTTTTTCAATCCGTCTTCAATGGGGTTTCCGGCACCATCTACCTCTGCAAATTCACCAAAGAGTACATCGTCCTTTTCAGAAACCTCAGGATTGGTCATTTTCCCGTAGCGACGTGCCAGGTCTTTAATGGTATCATCAATCAGGGTATCTTCTACCTTAATTTTATAGTATTCTACTTCGATGTTGTCTTCCAGGCTGAGGTTAATTTCGGGTGCAATGCCAATTTCGTAGTAGAATTCGAATTCTGTCTGGCTGTCCCAGTCAATTCCATCAGCTTTATCATGATCAGGCAAGGGGTTGCCAAGGATATTAATTTCCTTTTCCTTTACATAGTCATACACAGCGTCCACCAGTACCTTATTTACCTCCTCGGCCAAAACACTTTTTCCATACATTTTCTTCACCATACCCATGGGAACCTTTCCCGGGCGAAATCCTGGCACTTGTGCTTTCTTTTGCAAATCTTTCAATGCCTTCTCAACTTTTTCCTGATAGTCTTCGGGACCCATCTGCACTTTCAATGTTGCGGTGAGTTCGTTTTTATTTTCCTGAACAATATTCATAAATGCTTCTTTTTACCGTGTTTCCTTATCCATTAAGTTTCGCGGAAAAACACATACCGGTTTAAAACTATGTTGATTTAATTTTCAATAATACAAAATACCCCGTTAGATTGGAAATACTAGTTTATCTTACGGGGTAAATATGATTCATACAATGATTTTGTGCGGATGAAGGGACTCGAACCCCCACGCCTCTCGGCACCAGATCCTAAGTCTGGCGCGGCTACCAATTACGCCACATCCGCTTTTCGCAAAGGGAGTGCAAATATACAATAAATTATTTTTTCCAAAACCCTTCACGGAAAATAATTTTTCACCCTGGCCAAATTATTACATTATGGACGAGGAATTAGTTTGACGAGAATGATTTACATGGTTTTAGGGGAGAAATAGCATATACAAAGCATAGGGAAATCCCAACAAAGCAAAATATTTTACATTAGTTTTGTAAGAAAAAAATATGATTGTTTTTAATGATGTAAATATTTCTCATGAAAACACACCCTTATTAGAAGGTATGTCCTTTCGTATAAAAAAGGGCCAGAAAGCTGTACTAAAAGGAAGATCCGGCAGTGGAAAATCCAGCATCATGAAAACCATACTAGGTTTTCATCTGCCTCAAAAGGGAGAAATATTTATAAAAGACATTGCTTTAAAAGCGGGAAACGAAAAGCTTATCAGAGAATTTACCTCCTGGGTGCCCCAGGATATATGGACTCCTTTGGAAAGGGTAAAGGATTTTTTATTGTACCCTTTTTCTTTCAAAATAAACCACCACCTGTATCCCGACACAAAAGCTATAGGCGAAATGCTGGATCAGCTCATGCTTCCTGTATCATTGCTGGAGAAGCCTGTCAAGCAGATATCGGGCGGAGAGAAGCAGCGCATAGCTCTATGCTCCTCCCTGCTGCTGAAAAAGGATATCATACTTTGGGATGAGCCCACCTCTGCCCTTGACGATTATACCAAAGAACACATATGTTCTTTTATAATGCAGCAACCTGAATTAACCTTACTGGTTTCTTCTCACGACGCATACTGGATTGAAGCATCCGATATAATTATCAAAACCGAGGAATATCATGTTGCTTAACACCTATCATATAAGTTGGCTAAGTTTATCGCTTGCCTACATTTTGCTGGCTTTCCCTCTGTATATCTTCTGGAAATACAAAACAGGCCTGGTAAAGGAAACCCTGATAAGCTTTGCCCGAATGACACTGCAACTTGCACTGGTGGGACTTTACCTGGGCTTAATTTTCAACCTCAATAATGTTTGGATTAACATTGGCTGGGTATTTATTATGATAGGTGTGGCAACAATAACCACTACCCAGAGAAGCGGGTTAAAAGGCCGTGCCTTTTTTGTTCCGGTAAGCCTGGCATTGCTGGTGAGTATTGTGCTGATAGATACTTTTTTTCTGGGTGCTATATTACAACTTGAAAATTTTTTCGAAGCCAGGTATTTTATACCCATCACAGGGATGATAATTGGCAACTGCATGGAAAGAAACATTATAGCACTCAACACCTTTTATGATACCCTCACAAAAGAATATGAAGTATACCAATATTACATCGCTAATGGAGCCAGCAGGCAGGAAGCACTTCGCCCGTTTATCAGCGAAGCAATACAAAAATCCTTCAACCCTCTTATTGCCAACACTGCCGTAATAGGATTGATTGCTCTGCCAGGGATGATGACAGGACAGATTTTAGGAGGTAGTGCGCCTGGATTGGCTATCAAGTATCAGATTTTATTAATGCTGGGAATCTTCACCGCTTCACTTTCAACAGTGTATATTACCCTTCGAAGTGTCACCCCTCATCTGATCAGTGCAAGTGGTATCCTATTGAGTAAACAGCAGGTAAGCAACAAAACAGTTAAGCAACTATCAGTTTATGAATTGCATCAGGAATTAGTATCGCTTTCGGTGGGTAAGCAGAAAGTGAATACCGACCCTTCGTTCTCCTGACTTTGAAAAGTGATTTCGCCCCCTTGTTTCTCAACAAACTCTTTGCACAGCAGCAATCCCAGTCCACTGCCCTTTTCATCCATGGTACCGTAAGTAGAGTGCAAAGCATCTGTCCGAAAAATTTTACTTTTGGCTTCTTCCGACATGCCCACCCCATTATCTTTTATCGAAACATACACCCTGTGATTCCTGAGTTCGCTCTCAATAACAATTTCCCCTTCAGGCTCGGTGTATTTCAGTGCGTTGGAAAGTAGGTTGCGAATTACTGTATCGGTCATGTTTCTGTCGGCCCACACAACCATTTCATCACTTACCTTGTCCACAAGATTAATTTGTTTATCCCTGGCATTATTCTCAAACAGGTTGAGATTGTCTTTCACGATTTCATGCAGGGCAAGATAATCGGGTCGGTATTTAATTTTCCCGGTCTGTGCCCGCGACCATTGCAGCAGGTTTTCCAGCAGATTATCAATTTTCAATACGGATTTGTCAAGCTCCAGTGCCAGTTCACCCAGTTCTGCTTTGGTCATATTCATCATATCTCTTTTGAGAATTCGCGAGAAGCTTACGATAGAAGCGAAAGGATTGCGAAGGTCGTGAGAAATAATAGAAAAGAACTTATCCTTGGTAGAGTTAATCTCCATGAGGTTCCGTTCCGATTCTTTCAGCTTTTTGTTGGAAACATTGAGTTTGTGATTGAGCTCCTCAAACATTTTCTTCTGCTCAAGCAGGTTATGGTTCAAATCTACCAACTGAGTATTTGATTCCGTAATTTCATTCTTTTGTTTTTCCAGCAATACATTGGCATTGCGGGCAATAAGAAAACGGTTGTAAATTAAAAAGAGCGTGATAAGGGTAAGTACCACACCTATTACCAGGAAATTTCGCAACAGCCTGTCGCGTTGTGAACTTAGGCGGGTAATTTGCTCGTTTTTCTGCAGCAGTTGCAACTCACTTTCCTTCTGCTCTCTTTCGTACATTAGCTGTAACTCGTAAATCTTTCTCCTGCTTTCTTCGCTGTAGACACTATCTTTGAGCTGGATAAACTCCTGCTGATAGTTATATGCGGCCTGGTAATCGTTGAGTTTAGCCATCAAACGGGCAAGAGCAGCATAATTTTCTGTAACCATACGTGTAAGCCCGATTTCCCTGGCAATACGCATGCTATTGTTAAAATAGCGCCTTGCCCTGAATAGTTCTTCAGTTTGCAGATACAAGCGTCCTAAATAATTATGTGTTTTTGCAATTCCGCTTTTATCATCCACTTCCATATAAAGCCTCAGGGCTTCCAAAAGATAATTCTGAGCCTTTTCACGGTCGTGCAACAAATAGTTCAGATAACCAAGATTACTGTAAGTACTGGCAATTTCTCTTTTATCATTGAGTTCAAGCCTTATTTCAAGCGACTTGTAAAAATAATCTGCAGCAAGGTCCATTTTTTGCATTCCCTGGTAAACCAACCCAAGATTGTTAAAAGAATAAGATTTTCCTTTTTTATCGCCCAGTATTTCCTTTATTTCCAGAGATCGTAAATGGTAATCTTCTGCCAGAGCAAAATCTCTCTGGTATTCGTAAACCATTCCCAGGTTGTTAAGCGCCACAGCCATCCCTTGCTGGTTTTCGTTCTTCTCGTAGAGCCTAAGACCCTTGAAAAAATACTCTATGGCTTTCTCGTAATAGCTTTGATCGGAAAAGATAATACCAATATTGATAGAAGACCTGGCTATACCCAATTCATCATTAATAACAGAGTAGATACTATTGGCCTCTAGATGATAATCAAGGGCCTGGTTAAAATTTCCCTGTTGCCAGTAAATTACACCAATATAGGAAAGTGAAATTCCAATTTTATCTTTATCCTCAAGTTTTTCGCCAAGGGCAAGGGCCTCCCGGGCATATTCAAGGGCTGACACGGGACTAATGGATTTTAGTTCCCAGGCAAGGCGGGAATAAGCTTCAAACAATATAACATCAGGCGTATCATCTGACTTAATAATCTCACGCAAACTATCAAGATTGGGACCCACAGTATCCCCACTTACTAGAAAAGACCGGGTAAGAAAAAATACTACAAAAAGAAGCTTTTGCGAAATGCGGAAAAACAACATGGAGGTAATAAAGAATTGTAATTATGTCGACGGAATTGTAATAAAACACAACAAATGTAAAAATAAATATTGATTAATGTGCTTAATTCCTGCATAAAATAGCAGAAATCTTACATCAACATATATAAATTACAAGTTTTATAAATCCCCCCCTTCAACATACTTATGTAAACTCATTATAAATTGCGAAAACCGTTAACAAATATTTGCAAAATGAGAGGTTATAACATATATTTGAGTACTCATTATCCTCATTAAACCCAAAACAGTAAGTGACTGATAGAGTGAGGATCAATTAACCAGTAAACTTTTCACCTATGCGTGTTATAAAAAGAATTATTCATTTTTTGAAGCCACCCATATCGTGGAAGTTGTCGGTAATCATTCTTATGGGAATTTTTACCGGCATTTTCTTTTTGGTGCTTCACATTTCTATGGCAGCCTCCTACTTATCGGATGATCCAAAAACCTGCATCAACTGCCATGTAATGTATCCACAGTATGCATCTTGGACCAAAGGGAGCCATGGCAATGTTGCCACTTGTTCGGATTGTCATGTTCCCCAGGAAAATATTTTCCGGCAGTATTTTTTCAAAGCATCTGATGGCTTAAGGCATGCGACCTTTTTTACTATGCGATGGGAACCCCAGACCATACAAATTAAACAAGCGGGTATTAATGTAGTTCAGGACAATTGCATCCGATGTCATCTGGATTTGATTGATATGAGCAGCCTGGT
>SLOR01000296.1 GCA_007132395.1 Bacteroidales bacterium | reverse complement strand
TTGATTTGATTAACTTTTCTATTTTTGCCCGAATAACAACTCAAGAATAAAAAGAACATCATTTTTTTCATTCACTAACAAAACCAAATCAAGTGAACGAAATTACCTTAATTTCCGTCGTTTCCCTGGGCGCATTAGGCACCATCGCTGCTGTAATACTCTATATGGTAGCCCAGAAATTTAAAGTTATTGAAGACCCCCGCATAGATATTGTAGCAGATAAACTTCCAGGCGCTAATTGTGGCGGCTGCGGCTATGCAGGCTGCAGGGCCCTTGCTGAGGTAATCGTGAAAAACGAAAGCCTTGATGGGATGAGCTGCCCTCCCGGAGGCAATGAAGTAATAAGTGAAATCGCTGCGGTACTGGGTCTGGAAGCCGAGCAGCAAGACCCTACCATTGCAGTACTCAGGTGCTCAGGCAGCAGGGAAAATGCACCTCCCAAAGTAAAATACGAAGGCGCCATGACCTGTGCTTTTGCTCATAATCTGTTTGCCGGTGAGGGAGGATGTCCCAACGGGTGTCTGGGCTATGGCGATTGCGTAGTAAGCTGCGACTTTGATGCCATGGATATGGATAAGGAAACCGGCTTACCTTTAATTAAAGATAATTGCGTGTCCTGCGGCGCTTGTGTGAAAGCTTGTCCGCGCAGCATTATCGAAATCCGCAAAAGAGGGAAGAAAGATCGCAGAATCTATGTTTCCTGCATAAACGTGGAAAAAGGAGGTGTGGCACGCAAAAATTGTAAAGTAGCATGTATTGGTTGTGGTAAATGTGTAAAAGAATGTAAGTTCGATGCTATTACCCTGGAAAACAACCTGGCTTACATCGACTTCAACAAATGCACCCTTTGCAGGAAATGTCCGCCGGTATGCCCCACAGGAGCCATCCACGAGCTGAACTTCCCTCCGCGCAAGCCTCGCCCGGAAACCAAAACAGAGCCCCAACAGGCTTAATATCTTTTGATTTTTATTGCTTTGTAATGCATTAAGAACACTAAGAAAAGGAGACCAAAATTGAAAACATTTAAACTAGGAGGTGTACACCCACCTGAAAATAAGCTTTCGCAAAACGCCCCCATAGAGGTGCTGGCATTACCCGAAACAGTTGCCATCCCTATATCACAGCACCTTGGCGTACCTGCCAACCCGGTGGTTAAAAAAGGAGATACGGTAAAGGCCGGGCAGCTTATTGCCAAAGGAGAAGCCTTTATCTCTGCCAATATCCATGCTTCGGTGAGCGGAACCGTGCAAAAAATTGATGACATTGTAGATTCCAGCGGGTACCGCAAAAAAGCCATTGTTATTAAAACAGAAGGCGATGTTTGGGAGGAAGGCATTGATATGAGTACCGATCTCATAAAGGAAATCACCCTCACACCCGAAGAAATCGTAACCCGTATCAACGAGAAAGGTATAGTGGGAATGGGAGGAGCAACTTTCCCCTCTCATGTAAAGCTCATGGTACCCCAGGGCAAAAAAGCCGAATACCTTATCATAAATGGTGTTGAGTGTGAGCCTTATCTTACTTCGGATCACAGGTTGATGCTGGAAAAGGCAGAAGAAATGCTCGTGGGTATTCAGATTCAAATGAAGGCCCTCAAAGTAGAGAAGGCTATTATTGGTATCGAAAACAATAAACCCGATGCCATTGAGCACATCAGAAAACTCCTTCCCTCCTATCCAGGTATCAGCGTTGAACCCCTTAAGGTAAAATATCCCCAGGGAGGAGAAAAACAACTCATCAAGGCATTGGTAAATCGTGAAGTGCCCTCCGGTAAGCTGCCCATCGAGGTAGGATGTGTGGTACACAACGTGGGAACAGCATTCGCGGTGTATGAAGCTGTGCAGAAAAACAAACCACTTGTAGAAAGAGTAGTTACCGTAACCGGGAAGGCCGTTAAGCAACCCTCCAATTTCATGGTACGCATTGGCACCCCCATCGCTGCATTGCTTGAAGCAGCAGGAGGCTTACCCGAAAATACGGGCAAAGTAGTAAATGGCGGACCCATGATGGGTAAAGCCATTACCGATATCAGTGCCCCTGTAACCAAAGGCACCAGCGGAATCCTGCTTTTCGAAAAACAAGCCTCATCGCGTAAGCCCGTGCACAACTGCATTCGCTGCGCACGGTGTGCCAGCATATGCGCCATGGGTCTGGAGCCCTACCTGCTGGCAGTACTGGCCGACAATAAAAGGTATGAAGACTGTGAAGCAGAGCGCATCATGGACTGCATAGAGTGCGGCTCGTGCCTGTATATTTGCCCTTCTGGCCGCCCATTGCTCGACCAGATTCGGGTAGGTAAAAACCAGGTAGGCAAAATTATGCGTGCCCGTAATCAATAGTACAAGAAGTTTTATTCAGAGAAATCATCGTAAAACAGTATTGCTAAAGAAAAACCAACTATGAATTTATTAACCGTTTCGGGCTCACCCCATGTGTACACAGAGCAGTCTGTGAGCAAAATCATGTATGGTGTGCTGCTGTCATTGATACCTGCTGCACTGGTATCCTTCTATTTCTTTGGCCTGGCAGCGATACTGGTCACACTAACGGCCATTGTATCCTGCTTGTTTTTTGAATTTATCATTCAAAAATACCTCATCAAAGGCCCGGTAACCATTTTCGATGGCTCGGCTATCATTACCGGAGCCCTGCTGGCTTTTATAGTACCTGCCAGCCTGCCCCTGTGGATGGTGGTAATAGGATCGCTGGTAGCCATCGGCATGGCAAAAATGACTTTCGGAGGGCTTGGCAAAAACATTTTTAACCCCGCGCTGGTGGGAAGGGTATTTCTTATGATTTCCTTCCCCGTGGAAATGAACATGTACCCAAAGCCCACCACTCTGAGCACCCAGCTTACCGATATCATCTCGGGTCCTACGCCCCTGGCAGTGGTAAAAGAAGGTGTAGCGCAGGGGGAAAAAGTTTCTGACCTTATGCCCCAGGTGCCCGAATATGTTGACCTGCTTATGGGAAACATGGGTGGCTCGGTAGGTGAAATATCTGCAATTGCCATCCTGCTGGGAGGTATATACATGCTCATTAAAAAAATCATCACCTGGGAAATCCCCGCCTCTTACCTGGGCTCTGTAGTAATTTTTGCCGGAGCACTATGGCTTATCAATCCTGAGGTGTATGTAGACCCCATGTTTCATCTGGTTACGGGAGGTTTGATGCTGGGGGCTCTTTACATGGCTACCGACATGGTTACAAGCCCCATGAGCCGCTGGGGAATGATTATATACGGCATCGGATGCGGCTTCCTCACTATCGTAATCCGCATTTTCGGAGCCTACCCAGAAGGAGTTGCCTTCGCTATACTTATTATGAATGCATTCGTACCCTTAATAAACAGCGGGTTCAAACCCCAACGTTTCGGAGAGGAGGTAAAAAATGGCTAAAAAAGAATCCAATTTCGTCAATATGGTGCTTACCCTGTTTTTGGTAACAGCTGCAGCATCTTTCACCCTGGCAACCGTTTATAACTTTACGGCCGAGCCCATTGCACAGGCACGTGAGGCAAAAAGACAAAACGCCATCAGCCAGGTAGTAGCTGAGTTTGACCGCCTGGAAAGCAAAAACTTTTTACCCCCCACCGGCGGCGACTCCCTGGAGTTTAACTTCGCTTACCTGAACAACGAACTGGTGGGCATCGCCGTAAACACCTGGACCAACAGGGGCTATTCCGGCCGTATTACTGCCATGGTAGGATTTTACCCTGACGGGCGAATTTTTGATGTAGTGCATCTGCAACACAAAGAAACTCCCGGGCTGGGCGATAAGATTGAGAAAGGTAAAAGCGACTGGAGCGACCAGTTCAAAGGCCTTGACCCTGCTTCAGCCAACATCAGGGTTACCAAGGATAACGGTGATATAGACGCCATAACCGCGGCTACTATTACCGCTCGCGCCTACTGCGATGCTATCCAGAGGGCGTACGACACCTTTGAAAAACACATACTTTCACAAACTAAAGAAAAGGGAGGTCTGGAATTATGAGCCAATGGAAGAACTTTACCAAAGGATTGATAAAAGATAACCCGGTATATATCCTTTTGCTGGGTTTATGTCCTGCCCTTGGGGTTACCACTTCTGCCTTCAACGGGCTGGGAATGGGACTGGCAACCACTTTTGTATTGCTGGGCTCCAACATCGTTGTTTCGCTTATCAAGAATCTTATTCCCGACAAGGTTAGGATTCCCAGCTTTATTGTTATTATCGCCTCCTTTGTAACCATCGTACAGCTTACCATGGAAGCCTACATGCCCGACTTGTTTGATTCTCTGGGTCTGTTTATCCCTCTTATTGTGGTAAACTGTCTGGTGATGGGCCGTGCTGAAGCTTTTGCCAGTAAAAAGGATACTTTAAGTTCAATGATTGATGCCCTGGGTATGGGATTGGGTTTTGCCCTGGCACTTACCATGCTGGGTGGCTTGCGCGAAATACTGGGTGCTTATTCCATCTTTGGCATACAACTGATTCCCGGTGTAAGTGACGGTATGCTGGTATTTGTGCTGGCTCCCGGTGCATTTATCGGTATGGGTTACCTTATCATTCTGTTTAACTATCTCAAGAAAAAAACGGCATAAAAATATAAACCATGGAATATTTCGCAATTGTAATAGGCGCCATTTTTGTCAACAATATCGTACTGGCCCAATTCCTGGGGATTTGCCCCTACATGGGAGTTTCTGCCAAAGTATCCACTTCGGTGGGTATGTCGGGGGCGGTATTATTTGTAATGACCCTGGCAACCATTGTTACTTTTCTCATTTACAATTATGTGCTGGTACCTTTTAATGTTACTTACCTGCAAACCATTTCCTATATCCTGGTGATTTCTTCACTGGTGCAGATGGTGGAAATCATGCTAAAAAAGGTAAGTCCTGAGTTGTACCAGGCCCTGGGTATCTTCCTTCCGCTCATCACTACCAACTGTGCCATCATGGGTGTAGCACTGCTTACCGTGCAAAATGAATTTACCCTTTTGCAGGGAGTAGTTTTTGCCATTTCTCATGCAGCAGGTTTTGCCCTGGCCATCATCCTTTTTGCCGGAATCAGGGAGCATATGGATTTGATGGATTTACCCAAAGCCATGCGCGGTGCTCCCGCAGCATTGGTTGTAGCAGGTATCCTCGCCCTCGCATTTATGGGCTTTGCAGGACTTGTTTAGAAACCCAATATACATTTATCTGCATTTATTGAGCTTACCAATCTACCAAAACATGAAGGCACAACCCGGTTACAAGGGGTTGTGCCTTTTGTTTATTTGCACACCCTCAAATGGAACTTAAAAGAAGCGCATTAGGCATGTTTTAGAATATTTTTTCACATTCATATTTCATATAGATTTTTTTCATAGGTTTGCTTTTACAGAGATTTATCTTCTTTCGGGATTTCCACAGGTCAATGTAAGAGCTGAAAGCAAGACAACCTCATGTTCCCTTTTTCAAATTAGCTGCACTTAATTTATGAAGAAAATCATCCTGATGGCAGGGGTAATGGCAATTCTCATATTGCATGGCTTTGCCCAATCCGACCAGGTAAGTGGTTATATTGTAAACCTTCAGTCCGATACTTTGCATGGCATCATCGACTTGAAAGCTGCAAGTAAAAGCAATACTATTTGCCGGTTTAAAACAGAGACCCAATGGTATGAATATTCAGTGCACGACATAGCAGCCTTCGGTGCCGGAAGTCGCCTTTTCGTTGCCTGGCCCAATGAGGGCATATTTGCAGAAATACTTATCAGGGGCAGCCTGAGTCTATATATAAGTCCCGGGGCCTTCTGGTTGCAAAAGCAGGAGGAAATATTCAGAGTTGAGCCACACAGAAGGCGACCTGAAAGCGGAACGGCACGGGAAACATCACCCCGGTGGATGGGGGTTTTATCGCTAATGACAGCTGACTGCCCGGGTCTTAAAGAAGACATAGCAAAGCTGAAAAGTACCGAACGTGAGCTCCTGGGCTTTGTAAAGGCTTATAATTCCTGCATAAACAATCCTTTTACTGAATATAAAACGGATATTCCCTGGATACTTCTCAGTCCGGGCATTTCGACTGGTATCAGCAGAAACAATTTGATAGCCAAAAGAATGGCAAGAGGAGGCGAAGAATTCATTCATCTTAGTGACAATTACTACACCCTGAGTCAAAACTTCGGAATTCAACTGACAACCAGTTTTCCAAGATTTCATCAGAACATCAGCCTGCTCACGGAAATCAACTATATGCAATCGGAGTATTCTTCCAGTGTAACCTACGACCGAAACCGAAGAAACTTTTATCATGATACACATATACAAATAAGTTCAATTGCAATTCCCATTGCTTTGCAATATAAGATTCTTGGTGGCCCACTACCTGTTTTTGCCCATATCGGGTTCAGTGTAATAAGTAACTTCAAGTCCTCATCCCTGGCAACCTCAGAGGTGCTCTGGGATAATTATACCGTTTACAACACCCAACAGGAAGCATTGCCTATAAATAAAAATGAGCTGGGTTTTCTTACCGGAATTACAGCGCATTATCCTCTGCCCGGATTTTCTCTGGGGGTAGGTGCCCGTTATCAATCAGAAATGATAAACAACTCCAACTCCCTGGCCTCTTATGTAAATAAACTATCCCTGAACTTAATTCTGAAATTACGATGAAATTTCCGGTATATTTTTCAGCCTGTGTATTCATGCTTATGCTTTTCAATCAATGTATTGACGAGGTATATGTAGAAAGAGATTTTCCGCAGGTAAAAACCCTTGATGTTACAAAAATCAACGCCGATGGAGTACTCTTTGAAGCTGAGATAATTTACCGGGGAGATGCTGAAGTGAAAGAGTTTGGGTTTCTGTGGTCGCAAAAGGAAAATCCAATAACAGAAGACTACCTGGGCAAAGTTAGTATGGATGGCCCCTACAACGAGCCTTACATATCTTATATGGTAAGCGCAGGGCTTGAGAATGAAAAGCTTTACCACATGAGGGCTTATATGATTACTGCCAGTCATAAGATATACGGCAGGACGGTTTCTTTTACCAGCCTGGGAGGTAAAGCTCCCTCTATTGAAAGTTTCTTCCCTGAATCAGGAAAGTGGGATGATACCCTTACCATTCGGGGAAAGCATTTGGGGTTTTCGGTCGAAAATCTTGGCATAGAATTGGGCACACACCCATGTAAAGTAATTTCAGCCGGCGACAGCCTTGTACGCTTTGTAGTCCCTGCCCTTCCCAATGATTCTGTTGTGCACATCACCTTAAGCCTGGCCGGACATGAAGTAACCTCAGCAAAACCTTTCCGTTTTAAAGTGCCCGAAATAACCTACGTTTCTCCACTTGTGCTCACCAAACCCGGCGAGGTTATTACCCTTTACGGGAAAAACTTCCATCCCAACATACAGCACAACAATATCAGCACACACGGCTTTACGGCTCATATAGTGGATTTTACGCCTGATTCACTGAAAATACAATTACCCGATGAATTCATCCCAAACTACCATGTTTCCGTTTTTCGAAATATTACCCTCACACTGAATTCCGGGGGATTTGACGCACGGAAGAATACACGACTGGAATGGCTGAGCACCTGGACGCAGAAAAAAACTTTCCCCGGAACCGGACGTGCGGGTGCTGTTGTATTTACTATTGGAGATAATGCTTATTATGGAACAGGAGCTACAGGAGGCTACAACAGCCTCAACGATTTCTGGAAGTACACCCCTGAGAATGACAACTGGCAACGTATAGCTGACTTCCCGAATCCCGAACGTGTTTTTGCATCAGCCTTTGCGCTCAACAACCAGGGGTATGTGGGACTGGGACGCTGTTTTCAAACGGGTGACCAGTTTCGGGACTTTTTCAGGCTTGACCCTACCGACGACTCCTGGCATCCGGTGGCTGACTTTGCTCCCGGCACACGCTATTATGCCACTGCATTTGCCAGCGAAGGGTTTGCCTATGCAGGTACCGGAAGAGGCAGGCTAAACAACATCCCCAACCACTTGCACAACGACTTGTGGAGGTATGACCCTACCACCAATCAATGGCAGGAAGCAACCCCCTTCCCCCTGGCAACAGCATATGCGCAAGCATTTAATCATCTGGGCGAGACCTTTGTTTATGATGGCAGTGAGTTATTAAAATGGGGCAGTAACAGCTGGATAAAAACTGTATTCACCAGTCTGAACCGCGAACTTTATACAATTTTCAGCCTCAATGGAAAAATATATGCCGGGCTGGGCAGAGAATTGGTAGGCTACACCGTAATGCATCAATTTATTGAATACGACCCTGAAACCGGCAATATACGCGAGGTATCTCTCAGCCCCGACCAGGCAAGGTACGGAGCTTCCGTTTTTGTATTGAACAATAAAGCTTACCTGGTGGGTGGCTTCGAAAACCGTCAGGGACAACATCTGGGACTACGCCAGGTTTGGGAATTTGACCCAACCAAACCTGCCTTTTAAGTATTGCAAAACCCATTGGAGCATACTAGTCGGCAATGCATTTACCATCGGGGCTTTTCATATACATATAAAGAGTTACGAAAAAACCGGATAGTTCACTATTTTTGTAACGCATTAAAAGAACGCCACCATGCCACTAGATACCATTATTGAACTTGAGAAGATTTCCGTATTTCAGAAAAATCAGCTTATCCTTTCAGATGTGAGCCTGCAGATAGAAAGGGGCGAGTTTTGTTATCTAATTGGCCGTACGGGTAGTGGAAAGAGTTCTCTGATGAAAATTCTGTATGCCGATTTACCCATGGTGGAAGGTACAGCAAGAGTGGCGGGCTATAACCTGCATGAGCTGCGCGACAAGCAAATTCCCTTCCTTAGAAGAAAAATCGGCATTGTATTCCAGGACTTCCAGCTGCTCAACGACCGCAGCGTAAGGGAGAACCTTCTGTTCGTGATGAAAGCCACCGGATGGCGCGATAAAATCGCCATGGAAGAGCGCCTGGAAGACGTGCTGGAAAAGGTAGGATTACACACCAAAGGTTATAAAATGTCTCACCAGCTTTCAGGAGGTGAACAGCAAAGGGTAGTGATTGCCCGTGCCCTGGTTAACGACCCCGACATCATTCTGGCCGATGAGCCTACCGGAAACCTCGACCCCGAAACCAGTCTGGGCATCATGGAATTGCTTTTCGATATCAGCCGTACCGGCAGGGCAATTTTGATGGCTACCCACGATTATACCTTGTTTGAACAGTTTCCCGGAAGGATTTTCCGTTGCGAAAGCGGCAGGGTGGTTGACCTGAACCCCGATTATTATCAGAATACGGGCCAGGAGTTAAACGATAACGCCGAATAAAAAGCAATCCCCGTCAGATAAAAGGTCGGTAAACTTCACTCAGCACCTTTTCTTCATTTTCCCAGCATAACTCCTTTGATGCCTCAGTAGTACGGGTCTTCCAATGCTTATAGCGGGCAGGGTCTTCCAGCATATACGCGATGCGATCTGCTATATGTGCAGGCTCATGGCTGTTAACGCATAGCCCCACCTGATATTCCTCCACAATCTTTTTCACCTCCAACAGGGAAGATGCCAACACAGGTACTCCGGCACTTATGTAGTCAAAAACTTTATTGGGCAGGCTATATTGATAGTTCAAACTCACAGGCTTATCCAGCGATACACCGATATCAGCCAGCGCGGTGTATTGCATGAGTTTGTCATAGGGCATTTTCTCCATAAAGTGCACTACATCTGTAAGTTCAAGCTCTTGCACCTGTTGCCGGATTTTCTCCCACACATCACCACCTCCGATGAAACAAAGAAGTACGTTTTTTAAGCCATATTGAGGCTGAAAAGCCATAATCAGTTCTTCTGCCCCACGATGCACATTTATACCACCTCCCTGCATCAACACGATTTTCTTATCATCGGGCCAACCCAGGTCTGAACGCTTTAGTTTCTGCTGTACCTGCAAGCGTGGGGGTACATTTCGAACCACCCGTGGCCTGATGCCATATTGCTCATGGTAAAGGTCAGCAATAGACCCATTGACCGTAATTACATGCTTAAGCCGTGGAAAAATCATACGCTCTATGCCCGCCCATACTTTTCTCACAAGCGGCCGGTTTACAATCTCTGTCGAACCCAGGAAATACTCATGTGCATCATACACCAGAGGTTTGCGGCGAAGGATTGAAATTAAATAGTTCGGCAATAGGGTATCCAGGTCGTTGGAGACCAGCAAATCCGTTTTCCTGAAAAGCAGGTAAAAAAACAACTTGAGGTTGTATTCAGCATAAAAAAGGAAAGACCTCCTGAAAAGCATTCCAAACCTTTTAGCATTTATATGCGAAGGATTAAAAGGAAGGCTATCAGTCTTTCTTCTCCCAATCATTGTTACGGCATACCCATTTCTGTGCAGGAAGTCGCACACTTTCAACACACGCTGATCTGTAGCCAGATCGTTGGTTACGGAAACACAGACTATTTTTTCCAATTTAGCTTTTTGATGCATACCCTCAAGATTCCTGTCTTATTTCCTCATCCTTAACCTCAATCCCGAATCCTTTCAGTCTCGGGATTTCACTTCGTTCAACTTCGCACAGCTCAGTCTCATCCTCATCCTTAACCTCAATCTCCCCTACACCACCTTCTCCACATCCTTCATGGCTTCTTCTTTGTTCCTGTATCTGGATATACGAATGTTAAGATAGGCGAAAGTAATGGTCATAAACGGGCTGATGATATTGAAAAAACAATAGGGTAAGAAAACCAGGGTGGGAACGCCCAATACGGTTGCCTGGGTAGCACCGCAGGTATTCC
>SLOR01000279.1 GCA_007132395.1 Bacteroidales bacterium | reverse complement strand
TAGACAATTATCAATAAAACCATTGACTAATCTTAAATAAAGCACAATGAATTATATTTTGTTCGGAGATCAGACTCGTAATCAGTTATTACCCTTTACCTTTACACGACCCATAGCCGATATCCGCCTGGGAGTGCTCACTTTGCGGGA
This sequence comes from Bacteroidales bacterium, assembly GCA_007132395.1. GTDB lineage: Bacteria > Bacteroidota > Bacteroidia > Bacteroidales > UBA7960 > SKVR01. Next base: position 10,641 of record SLOR01000279.1, on the reverse strand, counting down.
GAAATGGGAAAAACTCCTTAATGCCAAAACATCAAGCCTTACCGAGGAGTATTTAAGTGCGAAGTTCCCGGTATTGAAGGAAGCTGACAATATCCTCATTAATGGTAGTGTAATTGCAAATGAAACCCTGGTGGAGGAGATACACAAACTGGCTCCCAATCAAACTCTTATTACAGGCGAAACCATTATTGCCCTCAGGCTAAAAGCAGAAGATATTGAAAATCTTGACCTGGATTTACTCGACGCGGTTGGCCCCATGCATACAAAATCGAACCCCAGGAAAATCAATTACCTGTGGGATTTGATTGAAATGAACGAACAGGAAATTATAGATGACTTTAAACGTCTTACCCATAACCGCAAATCTCAACCCATTCCTGAATCTGCGCGTGTTAGTGGTGCGGAAAATGTTTTTGTAGAACCCGGCGCTGTTATCGAGCATGTAATTATCAATGCAACAGAAGGACCTGTTTACATTGGAAAAGATGCCCAGATTATGGATGGTTCAATTCTCAGAGGACCCGTTGCTATCGGGGAAGGTTCAAAAATAAGAATGGGAGCTAAAATTTATGGTGCAACTTCTATTGGCCCTCATTGTAAAATAGGCGGTGAAGTAAGTCACTCCATTGTTTTCGGATATTCCAACAAAGCTCACGACGGCTTTTTGGGGCATAGCGTTATTGGCGAATGGTGCAACCTGGGTGCCGATACCAATACCTCCAACCTGAAAAACAGCTACGAATCTGTAAGGCTGTGGAGCTATACTGAAGAAAGTTTTGTTTCCACCGACCTGCAGTTTTGCGGTACCTTTATGGGCGACCACTCCAAATGTGGTATCAACACCATGTTTAACACTGGTACAGTTGTAGGGGTAGGGGCACAAATTTTCGGTGCCGGCTTTATGCGTAACTTTATCCCCTCTTTCTCCTGGGGAAGTGTGTCAGGCTTCAGTATGCATAATATTGACAAAGCCGTTAATGTTGCCCGCAGAGTATTTGCCCGCAGAGGGCTTGAGTTTGATGAGGTGGAGGAAAGCATCTTTCGCTATGTTTACGACCAAACCCTCAGCTACCGAAAAACTTAAAATATATTCGAATAGTATATGTTTATGTAAATCTTATGCTACAATGAAAAGCCCGGCTATCCGGGCTTTTTTCATACATGTGTCTGCGGCAGGTATTATTTATATTTTGCATGACATAATGCTACCTTTGTTGCAGGATTCTGGAATACTGATTCTATGGCACAGTGATTGCCCTTATGGATGGCTGTATTTTTTCCTGTGCTGCAGGTTGCGGATTCGATTTATAAACTGCAGATAGCCAGTAGTATGAGGATAATGTCAGAGGTAGTATGCCGCTTATGTTGCACGGCAATCCCTGACGTTTTAACATGATTAATGACAAATTGACTACAAAATATTTTATGGACAACTTTTTAGAACGAGACGGTTTTTTGTTTTCAGGAATGATGGATACCGATACAGAATATATCCCATTACTTTCGCCAGAGGAAGAAGAGCAGATGACTGCCGAAGAACTTCCTGAGGTTTTACCCGTTATGTCGCTGAAAAACACGGTGCTGTTTCCGGGGGTGGTTATTCCCATTACGGTAAACCGCGACAAATCCATTAAGCTGGTAAAGGAGGTTTACAAAAAGGATAAGGTCGTTGGGGTGGTTTCCCAGAAGAATGACAACATTGAAGATCCCGGCTTAAATGATCTTAATGAGATTGGAACAGTGGCCTATATCCTGAAAACCCTTACTATGCCCGATGGCAGTACTACCGCTATTTTGCAGGGTAAGAAAAGATTTCGCCTGGAGTCATTGGTTGAAGAGGAACCCTACCTGAAAGCCAGGGTTTCATCTTATGATATCCCCATGACTTATAAAACAGATAAGAACTTCAAGGCTTTAATCGCCACCATCAAGGATTTGGCCATTCAGATTGTCAATAAATCCCCCCAGATTCCCAGCGAGGCGGCCTTTGCCATTAAAAACATCGAAAGCCCTGTGTTTTTGGTAAACTTTATCTCTTCTAACCTGAATATAGAAGTTACCGAAAAACAAAAACTGCTGGAAATATTGGATATCAATGAAAGAGCCAAGGCGGTACTGGGGCATCTTACTAAAGAACTGCAGGTTGTGGAGCTGAAAAACCAGATTCAATCCAAGGTAAAGGTAGACATCGACAAGCAGCAGCGTGATTATATACTAAATCAGCAATTAAAAACCATTCAGGAAGAACTGGGTGGTAATCCTCATGAACAACAGATTCATGAGATGAAGGAGAAGGCCAAAAAGAAAAAGTGGGGCAAGCCTGTACAGGATGTTTTTACCAAGGAGATTTCCAAGCTGCAACGCATGAACCCCGCTGCCATGGAGTATTCCCTGCAGCTGAATTACCTGGAAACGCTCATCGAGTTACCCTGGGGAGTATTTACGCCTGACAATTTTGACCTGAACAAGGCACAAAAAATACTTGATCGTGATCATTACGGACTGGAAAAAATCAAAGACCGTATACTGGAATACCTGGCCGTTCTCAAACTTAAGGGCGACATGAAGTCACCTATTTTATGTTTTGTAGGCCCTCCCGGGGTCGGTAAAACCTCCCTGGGGAAAAGTATCGCCGATGCTGTGGGTCGCAACTACGTGCGTATGTCCCTGGGAGGTGTGCGCGATGAGGCGGAAATCCGGGGGCACAGGAAAACCTATGTGGGGGCAATGCCTGGTCGTATCGTCCAGAATTTGAAAAAGGCCAAAAGCTCCAATCCGGTATTTGTACTGGATGAAATTGATAAAGTTGGCCATCAGAGCATTTCAGGTGATCCTTCTTCTGCCTTACTTGAGGTATTGGATCCAGAGCAAAACAGCACTTTCTACGATAACTTCCTGGAGGTGGATTACGACCTTTCCAACATAATGTTTATTGCCACCGCCAACACGCTGGCAACCATCCATCCCGCCCTGCGCGACAGAATGGAGATAATTGACCTGAGTGGCTATATCGTGGAGGAAAAGATTGAAATTGCCAAAAGGCATCTTATCCCCAAGCAACTGGAGGCACACGGAGTAAAAAAATCGCAACTTTCTTTCCCTGCCCCTGTGTTGGAGCGGATTATCCAGGATTATACCCGCGAGTCGGGCGTACGTTTGCTGGAGAAGAAAATTGCCAAGGTTATCAGGTATAGGGCCAAGTCTATCGTAATGGGAGATAAGCCTGCCAAAACCCTTAAGGTATCGGAGTTGACAGAAATACTGGGTGTACCTCATTATACACGCGATTCGCAAATTATGAAGAACCTGGCAGGTGTTGTAACCGGCCTGGCTTGGACTTATGTGGGTGGCGAGGTTTTGTTCGTTGAGGTGTCCCTGAGTAAGGGCAAAGGAACTCTTACCCTAACAGGAAACCTGGGCGATGTAATGAAAGAGTCTGCCACCCTTGCTATGGAATATATGAAGTCGCATGCTGAAGAGCTGGACATCAACCCCGAAGTCTTTGGTAAATGGAATGTGCATATTCATGTACCCGAAGGTGCTACCCCCAAAGATGGGCCATCAGCAGGTATTACCATGTTTACGGCACTGGTGTCAGCATTTACCCAACGTAAAGTAAAACCCGCCATTGCCATGACCGGTGAGATTACCCTCAGGGGTAAAGTTACTCCGGTTGGAGGTATCAAGGAAAAGATACTTGCCGCTCGCCGGGCCAGCATTACCGACGTGATTCTCTCATCGGAAAACAAGAAGAACGTGGATGACATTAATCCGCTTTATCTTGAAGGAGTTAACTTTCACTATATCAACAACATGTTTGATGTGGTAGATCTGGCCCTGGAAAAGGAAAAAGTTAGTAAACCACTTAAGTTTGATGTATAGGAATTGAATTAACCGGATGCTGAAAATACAAATGAGGTTGTCTTAATGCTAATGATTAAGACAACCTCATTTTCGTATTTAAAAGTGAGATGTTATTTCTTCTTCCCTTTTCGGAACTGCTTTCCCTTTTGGTCAAGATGTTCTGACCAGGCCTTTTGGGTATCGGTGGTATCACCCTTGTGCAAATCTGTGATGTCAGGGTTTTCAGGGGATACCTGCTCCTGGTCAGATTCCTTGCCCTGAGAGGGTTTATCTTCCTCCTTGCCTGGCATGTCAGCTACTTCAGCTCTTACCTGGTGAGGGTGGATTTGCTTGTTTTCGGATTTGACGTCAGTGAAAAAACCGGTAAAAAATATTTCTTTACCTGCCATGGTTTCAACAATGGTAAGGTGCGCGGGAAGAATATCGCCACTTTTAGTATTTATTTCGATGTCGCGACCTTTGCCAATAATCTTTTTCACTCCCGTGCTGAGGTAGTTCTGCATGTAACTGTCGTGATGTTTTGAAAAATGTTCGGGCATAAGCATTTTTACATCTTTGCCCAGCACTTCGCTCCGTTTAAAACCCCACCTTTCCTCAGCTTTTTTATTGAAGAAAATAATTTCACCACTGGCATCAGATTTTACCACACTATCGGGGCACTCCTCCAGTGTTGCCATCAGCTCATTTTCCTTGGCCTGCAATTCCAGAACCTGTTGTGTGCTTTGCTGATTCAGGTTGTCGATGGTGCGTATATTTTCCCTTTCTTTCTCGGCCATGGCTTCCTGGGTTGCAGTAAGCTCTTCCATATTCTGGCGCATCTCCTCTTCCTGGGCCCGCATTTCCTCGGCCTGCTGCTGCGACTTTTGCAGCAACATGGCGGTTTGGGTATTGATTTTTACACTGGATATAGTGGAGGCAATACTTTCGCCGATTTTTTCCACAAATTCCAGTTTGTATTTTTCGAAGGGTTTAAAGGCTGCCAGCTCAATTACGCCGAATACCTGCTCATTAATCCTAAGGGGTATTAGCAGCAAAGAACCGGGGTTTTCATCTCCCAGTCCCGAGGTGATGCGAATATAATCCTGTGGAACGTGTGTGAGGTAAATGGTTTCTTTTTCCAGGAAACAGGTGCCTACGAGCCCCTCTCCGGGGATGATTTTTTTCTCCAGAAACTTTCTTCGATCAAAGGCATAACAGGCAGTAAGTTCCAGTTGGACATCTTGCTTATTTTCAGCGTCATTGAGGATAAAGATTCCTCCCTGGTTAATTTCCAGGTATTCAACAAGGTTTCTTATAATATCATAAGAGAGTTCCTCTATATTGTCGTTGTTTTGCCTTAGAATCTCCGCGAACCTGGCCAGACCCTGGGTTGTCCAGTTTCTTTTTTGGTCTTCCACTTTTCTTAGCTGCTCCTCCTCGTTGGCTGATTTGAGGCTTTGACGCATATCGAGTAATGCGTTGCCCAGCACATCCTTTTCACTGAGGGGCTGGTAGGGGTGGTCAAAGTTGTTTTTACCGATTTCGTGTGCAAAAACTGCGGTACGTTTCAATCCTTCCACCAGGTGATTTACCGATTGTGCCATTTGCCCAACTTCGTCCTTATGGTTATAATCCACCTTTTCAGCAAGGTCGCCCTTTCCCAGTTGTTTTAATACATTAATGAGTCTATGGGTGGGAGTGGTGATGGTGCGCATGATAAAGAAATTTACCACAGAAAATGCAATCCAGGTAAATATCAATGCAAACAGCATAATACGAAGCGTATTATATACGGGTTTGTCAATAAATTCTCTTTTTTCAAGGGTGGCCACCACGTAAAGGTCGCGTGGGCTGAAATAAGTAAAATACTGGTAATTCGTGTTTTCGGTAAGAGGGTCGGTGTAAACGCTTTCACCCCTGACCCGGTTTTGCATCTGGCGGAAAAAACCCGTCGAGCTTACATTCTGTCCTTTCCGGTTGCGGCAAACCAGCACATTTCCCTGCTGATCTATCAGAGATAAAAAGCCTGTATTGTAAAGAACACGATTTCTGATGATATCCTCTACTTCACTTAAATCTCGTTCCTGGGATATTCTCAACAGGGTTGTAACCTGCTCCAGTTCATTGTTAACCATGGCGCGCGCATCTCCTTTCTGCACATTAATCCTGTTGATAGTGGCAAAAATGGAGATAATTAAAATGGCAACAAAAATGGCCAGGTTCATGCTCAAAATTACCCTTTTGACCAGATCCGTATTTTTGTACCAATTGATTAACTTGCTCATAATCAGAATGTATTAAGTTTAACGAGATTTCAAATCCAAAAGTAAAAAAAATACTTAATAAACATGTAAGGCTAATCCTCTATTTATTCGACTATTTTGCCTGATTTAATTTCTGAAACAAATCTTCATGGAGAAACCTCCCCGGGAGAACCCTGAAAAAATTGCAGTCCTAAGCCTGTAAGACTCTATTGCCGGTATGTCTCTGACATGTAGCCCTCAGCTTTGGGTTAATGTGTGCATGCAAGGTTCAACTTACATCCTGTTTTGTAAGTGTAATTTATCGCTTGGGCCAGGTGCCTGGCAACGAGTAAAAAACTGATTTTTAGTTTTTTATTTGAGGAGATTTTGTGTAATTTTGCAGTCCCAATAAAGTGGGCCCTAATTAACCGATTGTTTAACCCGGTAACTTGCGTTACCACAGTAACTTAATTATTAACTTAAATGTCAGAAGAAAACAAAGATTTGACAGCAAACAATGAGGATGCTGTTGAAAACACGAACCAGGAAAAAGTAGAATCTGTTCAGGCAGAAAACACCAGCGATGCAGCTGCTCAGGTGGTGGAAGAGAAAGTAAAAGAGGCTGTTGAAGCCAATGAACTTCCCGAACCCGGCGATTTCGACTGGGATTCCGTAGGCAAAAGACAGGACTCTTACTCCAAGAGTGAAAGAGAACGTCTAGAGAGTCTTTATGACGAAACCCTCAAGTCTATTGGCGAAGGCGAAGTAATTGATGGAACAGTTGTGTCCATGAACAACCGCGAAGTGGTTGTAAACATTGGATTCAAGTCCGACGGTGTCATTCCTGCTGCCGAAGTTCGTTACAATGCTGAACTCAAAAGTGGCGACATGATTGAGGTTTACGTGGAAACCCAGGAAGATACCAGCGGACAGTTGGTGCTTTCGCATAAAAAAGCCCGTACCCTTCGCTCATGGGAAAGAATTAACTCTGCCATGGAACAGGATGAAATTATCAACGGTTCTGTTAAGTGCCGCACCAAAGGTGGTCTTATCGTTGATGTTTTCGGAATTGAAGCTTTCCTTCCCGGTTCGCAAATTGATGTGAAACCTATTCGCGATTACGATATTTATGTTGGAAAAACCATGGAATTCAAGGTTGTGAAAATCAACCATGAATACAAGAACGTGGTAGTTTCTCATAAAGCACTTATCGAAGCTGAACTTGAAATTCAGAAAGCTGAGATTATTTCCAAACTGGAAAAAGGTCAGATTCTGGAAGGTACAGTTAAAAATATTACCTCCTATGGTGTATTTGTTGACCTGGGTGGTGTTGACGGTCTGGTGCATATTACCGACCTCTCCTGGGGCAGAATTAATCATCCCGAAGAGATCGTTGAACTGGATCAAAAAATCAACGTGGTTATTCTTGACTTCGATGATAACAAAAAACGTATTGCCCTCGGCCTTAAACAACTTACATCTCACCCATGGGATTCATTGGATCCTGAACTCAAAATTGGTGACAAGGTAAAAGGGAAAGTAGTAGTAATAGCCGATTACGGTGCATTTATTGAAATAGCCCCCGGCGTTGAAGGTCTTATCCACGTTTCTGAAATGTCATGGTCGCAGCACCTGCGCACTGCTCAGGACTTCCTGAAAGTAGGCGACGAGATAGAAGCTGTTATCCTTACCCTTGATCGCGAAGAAAGAAAGATGTCATTGGGCATCAAGCAACTTATTCCTGACCCATGGGAAAATATCCATGAAAAGTATCCCGGCAGCAGCAAGCATACCGCTAAAGTGAGAAACTTCACCAACTTCGGTATTTTTGTAGAGCTGGAAGAAGGTGTTGACGGTCTTATCCACATCAGCGACCTTTCATGGAGCAAGAAAATCAAGCACCCTGCAGAATTCACCAAGATTGGCGAAGACATTGAAGTAGTGGTTCTTGATGTTGATAAAGAAAACCGTCGTTTGAGCCTCGGGCACAAGCAACTGGAAGAGAACCCATGGGAAGTGTTTGAATCTGTATTTACAATGGATTCTGTACACCAGGGTACTATCGTAGGTTCTTCAGATAAAGGCGTTATCGTTGCCCTTCCTTACGGTGTTGAAGGTTTTGCACCTACACGCCATATCGTGAAAGAAGACGGTACCACTGCGAAAATGGACGAAACGCTTGACTTCAAAGTGATTGAGTTTAACAAAGACAGCAAGAAGATTGTTGTTTCTCACTCAAAGATTTATCATGATGTTCAGTATGCTGAAAAATCTGCCAATATAGCAGAGAAAAGGGCACAGGATAAATCCACCAAGAAGACGGTGAAAAAAATCAAGGACACCATGGAGAAAACTACTCTTGGCGACCTCGATGTTCTGGCAAACCTGAAGAGCGACATGGAAAAATCAGAAAAAACTGATACTCCCAAAGCTAAAGCGGCTCCCAAAGCTAAGGCAGAAGAACCCAAAGTTGAAGAAGCAAAGGTAGAAGAACCCAAAGCTGAAGAAGCAATGGTAGAAGAAACCCCCAAAACTGAAGAGCCCAAGGCAGAAGAGCCTAAAGCTGAAGAAGCAAAGGCGGAAGAAACTCCTAAAGCTAAAGAGCCCAAGGCGGAAGAGCCTAAATCAGAAGAACCTAAAGCTGAAGAGCCTGAGGCAAAAGCTGATGATGCTGAAGAGAAATCAGATGATACCGACAAAGAAGAGAAAAAGGACTAAGCATTTTCTCTTTCAGATACTCTCACAAAAATGGCTGTTTCCGCGAAGAGACAGCCATTTTTATATATGTCAGGATGAGTTAACTATTACTTACTTATGGAAGTAAGGGAAAAGCTGTTTCACGATACTCAAAACCGGATTTCTTTGGATTGGGTGGGGTAATACAGTAGCTATAGTGTAAAGCGAAACTTCAGGGGCAATGCAAAGAAAGCATCTGTTGTGCTTGTTCGTGACCCATCTCTGCTGCCTGTCTGAGATCGATGCAGGCCTGACGGGTGTTGCTCTGAAACGCATAAATAGATGCCCTGCTGAAATAGGCTTCAGCCGATGGGTTGAGCCTGATGGCCTGGTTCAAATCCTGGAGTGCTTCGTCAGGTTTTCCTGTTTCCAGCAGCATCAGACCTCTCTTCTCATAAGCCATGGCGTTGTTTGGGTTGTTACGCAGTATTATCCTGTAATCTACCATGGCCTGCGAGTCGCGGCCCAGCCTATGGTAGGCTTCAGCCCGGTAAATATAAGCTTCTTCGTGGCTGCGGTTTAGCCCGATAACCCTTGTGAAATCCCGAACCGATGCTTCATACTCTTCGGCATAGTAGTATGACAATGCTCTCTGGTAGTGGGTTTGCTCATTACGCTGCCTGAAAGAGTTAATCAGGCGGGTGTAATCTTCAATGGCCGTATCATAGAGCTGAGCATTAAAAGCCGCATCTGCCCTTAGTTGATAAATCTGTTGTGTTTCAATACCCTGTTCGATAGCTACGGAAAAATCTTCTGTGGCCTCAGTGTAAATTTCTTTGTAAACCAGTATAAGGCCTCTTTCCAGCCTGGCTTCGGCATGTATGGGGTCCATTTCTATGGCTGTAGAAAAATCCTTCAGGGCTTTGGAATATTTCCCTTTTTGTTCATAAAGCTTTCCGCGGTTAAAAAATACGTTGGGGTTTTTGTGGCCCAGTTCAATCACCTTTGATAAGTCACTTATGGCAAGTGAGGTATTGCTGTTCCTGGTATGTATCTCGGAGCGCTTCAGGTAAGGTTGTGGGTTTTCGGGCTGTAATTGTATGGTTTGTGAAAAATCTTCCATGGCTTTATTGTGCTTCCCCATTGCAGATAGAGAAAGTCCGCGTTGGTAATAAGCATCTGTAAAATCGGGAAAATGCTCCAGTGCATTGGTGAAATCCTGCACGGACTCTTCAAATGCATTGAGGTGCTGGTTGCACCTGCCCCGCTCGTAGTGCGCTTCATAAAAGTAAGAAACCCTTTCAATAGCCTGGTCAAAAGCTTCAATGGCCAGCTTGTATTCCCTTGCAGCCATCAAATGCATGCCCCGGTTGTAGGCTTCGTTGGCCGTTTGTCCGTGGGAGGTGGTGGGAAAAATGAAAATGGAGAAAAAGAGGATTATAGCAAATGCGGTCCTTACTGGAATCATGGAAGAAATCTTATCTTGGTCGTAATGGATAAATCAGAAATTGTATAACAAAATTATATAGAATTCTTCACTTAATAAGCCTTTGATAGTGAAATAATTCAGAATTAGCAAAGTTTGGGAATTAAAAATAAACTCAGGGTTATATTTGGCAAAACTCTGACTATTACCCATAAAGCCAGTGGTCAATAAATTGAAGGCATTAACGGGAAACATTAATCTTGTGCACCTGCGTGCCATGAGTAGTTTTTACCCTGAGCAGATAAATCCCGGACTCCAGTTCTGAAAGATGAATTTTGACCGGTTGGCCCGTGGGTTTTTGATGATACACCCTTTTTCCAGATAAATGGAACAGGGAAATCTCTTCCGGTAAATGCAAAGATTGAACGTACAGTAAATCCTTTGCCGGATTGG
>SLOR01000008.1 GCA_007132395.1 Bacteroidales bacterium | reverse complement strand
TGGGTTTAAGTTTTATAATAGTTTAGAATTTTAGTGGTTTATGGCGTTTATCGAATTTATTAAGTTTATAGAGTTTAGGAAGTTTAGCGTTAAAAGTTTGATTGATTTAGGGTTTCTCCGCTTCAACTTCAAGCTTCCACCTTCCAGCTTCCATCTTTACTGAAACCCGATCTTTATGCGGGCATTCTTTTCGAGTTTTTCGGACTGACAAAATTCACGGATGCTTTGCATGGTGATTTTTTTCCCGTACACTACATTAAAGGTCTCACATTTGCGCACGATATTGTCGATCTGACCTCCGCTGAAATCGAACTCAGCGGCCAGGCTGACGCATTCTTTCTTCGCGAGCAGGGGCAGTTTGGAGTTCCAGATACGGGCTTTCACAGTATTATGGGGCTTGTCGAACTCTATTTTAAACAGAAACCGACGTTCAAATGCCTGGTCCAGGTTATTCACCAGGTTGGTGGTGGCTACAAATATTCCCTCAAAATTTTCCAGCTCATCCAGTATAATATTCTGAATGGCGTTTTCCGTTTGCGCCACGTTTGAATCGGCAGTGTCTCTTCTTTTGGAGAGAATTCCGTCGGCCTCATTGAAAAGCAAGATGGGCATCAGGGGACATTTTTTGGCATAACTCTGGTAATCACTGAAAATTTCCTTGATGATCTTTTCACTTTCGCCAAACCATTTGGATTTGGTCTGGCTGATATCCACCTTGTAAATCTCCCTTCCTGTCTTGCGTGCCATCTGAAGAACAGTTTCGGTCTTGCCGGTTCCGGGTTGACCATGCAGAAGCACCGTTATGCCCACAGGAAGGTTTTTGTTTTTCAGACGTTTGCGCAGCCGGCTGAGCTTACTCTCTGCCATCATCTTGTTAAGCATAGCCAGTTCGCGGGTCTCCCTGTCGTTGAAGAAAAGTTCCTTTGCGCCAATATTCTCCGGCATGATCACATTATCCTTACGAGGCTTTTCCACCTTCAGCTCAATACCCATGTCGGAGAGCAGGTTATAGCTGGAAACGGTAAGCTTAAGCACTGCATCGTTCAAAAAACCTCCTCTGGTCATTTGCACCCATCCCATCGAAACCAGTTTGTTGCTGTTGTTTACAAACGACTGAACATACCGGAGAACCCGGCCATTTTTACCCCCGAATAAATGATCCACCTTATTGTTGATCACAAAATTCTCATGTCCTTTGAGAACATCCCATATTAAAGAAAGGTACAGAAAACTATCGACCCTATCAATTTTGTTCTCCCTCAGGATTCGAATCAAAGGGAATTCACTGTTCAACGCAATAATCTCACTTATAGAACCATCGAACAGGCTGAGGGAGATTTCGTTGGAATCGAGCTCATCACTCAGGTTTTCAATCTCTTCGAGCAGCTCCATGAAGCACTGGAATTTGCTTACCTTGAGTTCGGGAAGGGGCAGGTTGTGCAACAAGGCATTGGTAATTTTTTCATTCATAAAAAACCTGTAGTTGCTGCTCATAGTCCTGGAGCTGCGGCGTCCTTCCTGTTTATAAAGCATACCCCTTTCGACCAGGTGATTGAGGTCTTCATTGTATTCGAGTAAGGTCATGAGGTTGCATTTCAGATATTCACTCAACCTTTTAAAGGTTACGCCGTGGTCTTCCATGTTGAGTGCAAACACATGAGCCAGCAGCAGAGCCTGAATGGTGTTAACCCCAAAATAATCGGCGGTAATTTGCAGATCATCTTTTAGTTTTTCCATAAGCTCGCTGTTCAGACCGCACCCCTCGGCATCGTTATAGATGCGGCCTATGCTTCTCAATAAGGGTAATTTGATTTCTTGCGTCATATCATATATATTTTAAGTTAATTTCTCTATCATGATACAAAGGTACACGTTAGGTACGCCAAATGATGTCGCAGGGTTCTTCTAACCGCTCATATTTAATTTTCTGAGATAAACATCAAGCCCTGCAATGCCTTTAAAATTGTTGGATGAGTTGCGGATCAGCAAATGATTGCGGATCACAAAACCGGGATAGAACCATTGTGTGCCGGAATAACCGGTATTCCTGAGAAATTCATGGTAGACAATGCCGGGGAAATAAATCATCGCTCTGCGGAATTTACCATCTTTCATGTAGTGGTGCAGGTATTTAATGGCTTCCTCTTCCGTGGCCCCCTCTTCTTTGTCCGATACGGAGATTCTGGTGCCAAACGGACCCACCATACTTCCGAAGGCATCAAAAATTTTTCTTTCCTTACTTATTTCCTCCTTGTAGGCTTCGTAATCGAGCTGCAAACAATACTCCATAACTTTCCAGTCCACACCAACTTCTTTCAGGTAGTCCAGCGGAATTTTTTTTTTCAGCTTGTCCCATTCAAAACGGTTGCGGTGAAACTTGCTGTAATTCTTCATCCCGATCTTATCCATTAATCGCAGGCGATCGGCTTTTCCGGCACCGGAATAGGGTATGACAGATGATAACTTACTGACATACTGCCTGCAATGGTTGTAAGGGATATAATCCGTGTTTTTCTGAAAAAAATCTGGTGTCAATAATGTCAGAGGGGAATTGTTCATCTGTCTGAATTTGTTTTTTAATGTTCAAATGGAACCTCCAAAATTTCCTTTTACGCTGATAGCCAGTTGGTTTTCCAAATAGTCATCCTGGTGTCTGTTTAAAGCCAATAATGGAGGTTTCATCGGTTTTAGGTTAGCAGTTTTCATCGGAAAACAAAGAGAAATCACGGCTGTTTTACAAGCG
>SLOR01000138.1 GCA_007132395.1 Bacteroidales bacterium | reverse complement strand
TGCTAATTTTGACGCGGAAGGGTACACCCTCCTGCCTTGCTAATTGCAATGCAAGGAGGCTATAACAACCCAACACAGAGAATCTTTTTATATTTTTTTCATAAAACACAAACACATCAGCCTATGGAAGTTTTAGAGATTGCAAGGTGGCAGTTTGGAATCACAACTATCTATCACTTTTTCTTCAGCCCACTATCAATTGGTCTAGCAGTATTAACTGCTATTTTACACACTTTTTACTATCGTACAAACAGTGAGCACTACAAGCTACTGACCAGGTATTTCGGAAAACTGTTCATCATTATTTTTGCACTGGGGGTGGTAACCGGTATTGTGCTCGAATTTCAATTCGGGATGGCCTGGTCGAGTTATTCGCGATTTGTGGGTGACATCTTTGGCATACCCCTGGCCATAGAGGCATTGATGGCCTTTTTCCTTGAATCGACCTTTATTGCGGTATGGCTTTTTGGCTGGGGCAGGCTTCCCAAAGGGATTCACTTGCTCAGCATCTGGCTGGTTGCCCTGGGGGCTACCTTATCCGCCTTATGGATTCTTATTGCCAATGCATGGATGCAGTATCCGGTAGGATACATATTGAATAACGGACGCGCCGAGCTGAGCGATTTCATAGCAGTTATGCTGAATGAGCAGATGCTTGTAATGGTTCAGCACACCGTTCTTGCAGCTTTTGTAACCGGAGGACTTTTTATGCTGGGTATCAGTGCATGGCAGATTGTGCGCAAGAATCAGGTAGAGATCTTTGGTAAATCGGCCAGAATTGCCCTTATTTTTACTGCTGTAGCGGCAATCCTCGTTGCCACAACGGGTCACAGGCATGCACAGCACACGGTGAAACATCAACCCATGAAAATGGCAGCCATGGAAGGTATGTGGGAAACAGAACAACCAGCCAGTTTTTCCTTGTTTGCGCTTATAGACCAGGAAAACAGGACCTCCAGCCGGGAGTTTAAGTTACCCTATATGTTATCGGTACTGGCTTACAATAACACAACAAGTGAGGTTAAGGGAATGAACGAACTTCAAAAGGAGTATGAAGAGGCCTATGGACCTGGGGATTATACCCCACCTGTAAAAGTGGTTTACTGGAGTTTCCGTCTAATGGTGGGATTAGGGATGCTGTTTATTCTTTTTGCCCTTTACGGCCTTGTTCAGTGGTGGCGGAACAAACTTGAAGACAGCAAACTTTATCTGAAAATGGCGACTTACGTAATGTTTCTTCCGCTTGTAGCCAATTCCCTGGGATGGATTGTTACTGAAATGGGACGTCAACCCTGGGTGGTTTATGGATTGATGCTTACCCGGGATGGGGTATCGCCCAATGTTAGTGCAGGACAAATGCTTTTGACAACAGTTGTCTTTACAATGATTTATGGTATCCTGGCTGCTGTTGCAGTTTACCTGATCCATCGTTTTGCCAAACCCGGATTACCTGAGGATAGTGACAAAACGCTGCATGCTTATTAAAAAGATATTTTCAAAACATAAAAATTTTCGGATATGGATTTTCAATTAATTTGGTTTATACTGATAGCCGTGCTTTTTATAGGCTATTTTATCCTGGAAGGTTTTGACTTCGGAGTAGGTATTCTCCTGCCATTTATCAGCAAGGATGATGTGGACCGCAGGGTTGTAATCAACACCATCGGACCCTTCTGGGACGCCAACGAGGTATGGTTGATTACTGCAGGAGGAGCATTGTTTGCTGCCTTCCCACACTGGTATGCTACTTTGTTCAGCGGTTTCTATATTCCCCTGTTCCTTATAGTGATAGCACTTATTCTGCGGGTTGCAGGATTTGAGTTCCGCAGCAAAAGGAAAGAAAAGTGGTGGAGGACAACCTTTGACCAGTTTATTTTCTGGGGAAGCCTCATTCCTGCTTTACTATGGGGAGTAGCCTTTACCAATATCGTGCAGGGTTTGCCCATAGGCGAAGACATGAACTTTACAGGAAACCTGCTTCACATTCTTAACCCCTATGCGCTCATGGGGGGAGTTGTAGTGGTAATGATGTTTGTTCTTCATGGCGCTTTGTTTTTAAGTCTTCGTACTACAGATGATTTGAAAGAGAGAGCCGAGAAAATTGCTAATACACTCTGGATTCCCGTAGCCATTATAACCGCTGCGTTTGCCATTTTGGGGTATTGGAACACCGTCCTTTTCGAAGGGCTCGGGCTTGTACCGGGAAGTTTGCCCACCCTGGCTGTTTTCAGCTTTGTTGCATGTTTCGTATTTATGCGCATGAAATTGCAGAAGTATGCTTTTGCTTCCATGGCGCTGACCATCCTGCTGGGGACTTCAGTGGTATTTTACGGCTTGTTCCCTAATGTAATGCCCTCTTCTATTGATGAGGCTTACAACTTAACGATTTACAATGCTTCTTCCAGCCAGCTTACACTGCAAATCATGTCTGTAGTGGCTCTTTTCTTTGTGCCCATTGTGCTGGCTTACCAGGGATGGAGTTATTACGTTTTCAGCCAAAGAGTGAGCAGGGATGCCATTCCACGCGAATAACCAACTGAAGATTAGTGGAAAAACACATCGAAAACGAAAGAAAAGTAAATAAAAAGAAATCAGGCATGCACACCCATCGCAGGTTATTCGGGCTTGCGAGCGGTGTGCATGGCTTTTTTCCGGGTATTGCTATAATCAGTTTGCTGATTTCTGCAGTGGTCATCACCCAGATGTACCTGCTAAGTATTGTGATTGCGGATGTATTCCTGCATT
>SLOR01000201.1 GCA_007132395.1 Bacteroidales bacterium | reverse complement strand
TTAAATGTTATTTAAAATCCAAAAAACCACGACTTCTTAAGCATTAAACAGAGCAGTTGGAATTATTAACAAAATAAATGCCATTTTGTTAGCAAAATCCCCAAAACAGGGTTTCCTTAAGGCTTTTTTTTCCATAAAAAAGCGTAATTTCGTGGCTTGAAAAAAGATTCCCGGAATTGTTGAAGAAATACTAAAAATCAAGTATGTCAGAAGAAAAAATAACGAAGGTCAATATAGAAGACCAGATGAAGAGCGCATACATCGACTATGCTATGTCGGTGATTGTTTCACGTGCGTTGCCCGATGTCCGCGATGGCTTAAAACCCGTTCATCGCCGTGTGCTTTTCGGGATGTCTGAGTTGGGTATTTTAAGCAACAGACCCTATAAAAAATCTGCCCGTATAGTAGGGGAGGTGCTTGGTAAGTATCACCCCCACGGCGACAGCTCAGTTTACGACGCCATGGTACGGATGGCACAAACCTGGTCACTACGTTACCCACTGGTTGACGGACAAGGTAACTTTGGTTCCATTGACGGTGACAGCCCCGCTGCCATGCGTTATACCGAGGCCAGGCTAAGAAAGATTTCAGAAGAAATGCTGGCCGACCTCAACAAGGAAACCGTTGATTTTCAGCTTAACTTTGATGACACCATTGAAGAACCCACCGTATTGCCTGCAAAGGTGCCCAACCTGCTGATAAACGGAGCCAGTGGTATCGCTGTAGGTATGGCCACCAATATGCCCCCCCATAACCTGGGTGAGGTAGTTGATGGAGTTGTAGCTTATATTGATGACCCGGAAATTGATATCGAAGGACTCATGCAGCATATTAAAGGACCGGATTTTCCAACCGGCGGTCTTATTTACGGATATGAGGGGGTGAAAGAAGCCTACCATACCGGCAAGGGCCGTGTTGTAATGAGGGGTGAAGCCACCTTTGAAGGTGAAGAAGGGGGGAAGCAGTCCATCATTGTAACTTCTATACCTTACCAGGTTAACAAGGCGGAGATGATAAAGAAAACCGCCGACCTGGTAAATGAAAAGAAAATTGACGGCATTACCGATCTACGCGATGAGTCGGACAGAACCGGACTACGGATTGTTTATGAATTGCGCAGAGATGCTGTACCCAATGTAGTGCTCAACCTTTTGTATCAGCATACAGGGCTGCAAACCGCTTTTAACGTGAACAATATTGCCCTTGTAGGAGGGCGCCCCATGTTGCTCAACCTTAAGGAAATAATCAAATATTTCGTGGAGCACCGCCATCAGGTGGTTATCCGTCGTACCGAATTTGAGTTGCGTGAAGCAGAAAAACGAGCTCATATTCTTGAAGGACTCATTATCGCTTTGGATAATATTGATGATATCATCAATCTCATCAAAAAAAGTAAAACTCCTGAAGAAGCAAGAAACGGACTTATTGACACCTACCAACTGTCAGATGTGCAGGCAAGAGCCATTCTGGCAATGCAGCTGCAGCGTCTTACCGGCCTGGAGATGGACAAGATAAAGCAGGAGTATGCAGATATATTGGAGAAAATCGAACATTACAAAACCATCCTGGAAAGTATTGAAATGCGGATGCAAATTATCAAGGATGAACTTCTTGAAATAAAGGAAAAATTTGGAGATAAAACCCGCACAGAAATTGAATACACTGCCAACGATTTCCGTATTGAGGATACTATCCCTGACGAAGATATGGTGATAACCATTTCGCACATGGGATATATCAAAAGAACACCGCTGGCTGAATTCAGAACCCAGGCCAGGGGAGGTACAGGCTCAAAAGGCTCAACCACCAGAGATGAGGATTTCGTAGAATATCTGTTTCATGCAACCAATCATAACTACCTGATATTCTTTACCGAACAAGGAAAATGCTTTTGGAAGCGCGTGTTTGAAATTCCTGAGGGAACCAAAAGTTCAAAGGGAAGACCCATACAGAACCTTATCAATATTCCGCCCGATGACAAAGTAAAAGCTTTTGTTAACGTGAAGGATCTTACGGATGAGGAATATACCTCTAATAACTTCATCATCCTTTGCACCAAAAAAGGAATCATCAAAAAAACTTCACTGCAAGCTTATTCACGCCCAAGAGTAAATGGTATTATTGCCATTAATATCCGCGAAGGAGATGAGCTTCTGGAAGCCAGCCTGACCAACGGAACCAGCGAAGTGCTGCTGGCTGCCAAAAATGGCAAAGCCATTCGTTTCTCAGAAACCATTATAAGGGCTTTGGGAAGAAGTGCTTCAGGAGTAAAAGGGATAACTCTGGCCGGCCCCAATGACGAAGTGATAAGCATGGTATGTGCCAACGACACTGAAAGCTCACTGCTGGTGGTTTCTGAAAACGGATACGGAAAAAAATCATTCCTTTCCGAGTACCGGATTACCAACCGTGGCGGAAAAGGAGTAAAAGCCATGAATATTACCGAAAAAACCGGAGCATTAATCGCCATGGTAAACGTGGATGATAATGATGACCTGATGATTATTAATAAGTCTGGGATAACCATTCGCCTGTCTGTTTCCAGCTTGCGCAATATGGGCCGGGCCACACAGGGGGTAAGGCTCATCAATTTGAGAAATAATGACATCATTGCTGCCGTTGCCAAAGTACAGGAAAAATCAGATCCTTCTGAGTTCATTGATTTGGAGGCCACAGAAAACACTGACAATCAAATTATTAGCGATAGTGATTTGCCTGCAGATAATGACAATTCAGAAAATGGCATGAATAATG
>SLOR01000362.1 GCA_007132395.1 Bacteroidales bacterium | reverse complement strand
TGCCATAGCATGAACCCAGCACATTGGCGCACACCACATTGTATTTATCGGTGTCCACGTATCTTCCCTTACCCACGATACCCGACCACCACTCCAGCGGATTGGAATTGCCGGTAAGGGCGTGGCAAACCCACACCAGGGGGCGGTCTTGCGAAAGGTCTCCCAATACCGTATAGGCGATGTCGATTTCAGGTAATATGCCACCTGACTCGGTTTGAAATACTTGTTTATGTTTGAGTATCTGTATCATAAATCCTGATTATTAAAGGATTCGAAATCCTGAATGATTTCGTGTTTCAGGGCCCAAAAATAGTATAATTCTCAGAAGAATAAGAAATATGTATTTATTCCTTATCAATTCCCTAACTTTACTCCCTGATAATAGAAACAGCCATCAACTTGATTCACAAATAGCTATGCTACAATTATTTAAAGAATTAATCACCGATCTCGAAAAGCAAATTGAACAGCTAGAAAAGAAAGACAACCGCTTTTCAATACTTCGCCTTATTACGTTTTCGGGTTTTTTCATAAGCCTGGTATTTGCACTTGAATCAAGAGCAGCAGAATTGTTTCTTGCACCATTTGTGCTTCTGCTCGGTTTTATCGGTGTATTACTCTGGCATAATCAAAACCTGGCAACCCTGCGCAACAAAAGAACCCGTAAGGAAATTTTTGAAAATGAGAGGGCCTGCTTGCAATACCAGCCCAATGCCTATTACCAGGGTGCCTTTTTTTATGATCCCGAACATGACTTCTCTTCCGACATGGATGCTTTTGGCAAAAACAGCCTTTTTGCCTATGTTAACCGGGCAGCAACCGGGGTTGGCAATCAGGCCCTGGCACAATGGCTTACAGAAAAATCATCAAAAGAGGAAATCCTCCAAAGACAAGCTGCAGTAAAAGAGTTGGCCGCCAGGCCTGACTGGTGCATAGGTTTACGTATCCAGCTTTTTGAAAAGCGCATCCGGGACTTTCAAAAAGAAAACCTCCCGGCCATTGAAAAAACCGTGAGCCCCCCAAAGCCTCTCCCCTTTCTGGTATGGCTATCACGGGGAATTCTGCTTGCCTCCGTTCTTTTAATTGCTTTCAATGCAATCCATGCATCCATACTTACAGTTCCACTTATGGTGAATATCATTATCAACTGGTATGCTTTCAGGTACACGCAAACCATCAAGGTACAGCTGGAAGGAAGAGAAAGGACCCTTAATGAATACTACAAAATTTTAACGGAACTGGAAAACCAAAGCTGGGAGTCGGAGTACCTGAAAGCTATGCAGGACAAGCTTTCGGAGCATGGAGCAAAAGCCAGCCATGCCATCAGGCAACTCAGGCAATTGTCGCAAAAACTGGATTATTCATTGAACATGGCCCTGGGAGCAGTTCTCAATTACTTTTTCCTTTGGGATATTGCTATCGGCCTGAAAATTAGTCGTTGGTTTGACGGGCATGCAGAAAAAACCGCACAGTGGTTTACCACGAGCGGGCAGCTGGAGGCATTAATCAGCCTTGCCAATATAGAAAACAATCATCCTGCATGGACTTACCCCCTGATACATCCTTCCGAAAAATTTATTATACGTGCCCGAGAAGCCGGGCATCCCCTCATTAACGAAAAGCAGAGGGTATGCAACGATTTTACCATGGAATCTCATAATGCAATCAGTATGATTACCGGTTCCAACATGGCAGGAAAAAGTACTTTTCTGCGCACCCTGGGTGTCAATATCGTTCTGGCTCATGCAGGTGCACCGGTATGTGCCACCCAGATGGAAATCAGTCATTTTCCCATCATGACCTACCTCACCATTACAGACTCTCTCAGCGAGAATACATCCACCTTTTACCGCGAAATAAAGCGGCTGAAAAAAATCCTTGATACCGCCCGTGCCAACCATAATACTCTTTTGTTGCTTGACGAAATGCTGCGGGGTACCAACAGTGCCGATAAGGCGCGGGGCAGCATGGCCATTACCCGCGAGTTGATTCGCCACCATATCCCTGCTGTCATTGCCACACACAACCTTGAACTGGCCGAAATGCAGAAGGAGTTTCCTGAAAACATCAACAATTACTTTTTCGACATTATCATTGAGCCCGACAGCACCATGCGCTTTGATTACAAGCTTAAGCCCGGCATTTGCAACACCTTTAATGCTTCACTCCTGCTTAAAGAGATAGGGATAGATGTGGGCTGAGGCTAAGGTTGAGGATGAGGATGAGGATAAGCGGGCGAAATTTTTCGCTTTGGAATTGAGGAGAAGACGAAAAATAAGAAGAGGTTGTTTCAAAAGTCATTATGGCCCGTAATATTTCTGGACCATCTAAACTATTGAAACAACCTCTTTAGAAACTTTTATTCAGAAACTTTTATTGCTGAAAATGCTTCAGATAATCTGTAAGGCCGTAGGTGTTGCACATGCCGGCAAACTCCTCAAACAGGGCCTCATTAAAGGGCACGCCCTTGTCTTTTCTCTCCAGCCAGGTGAGGTGTTCTTTTTCGCCGGCTGTGTAGATACGTTCTTGTCCGGGCATTTTTTTAGAAGCCCTGAGCTCACGTAATATATTGCCTGTAATTTCCTTGAAGCTATCTGGCTCGGTAAAGGCATTTATATCAATAGCGATAAAGAAATGCCCGAGAGGATAAGGTACTTTTTTTCCATCTTTTATCCCCAGCAGCATTTTCATGTAAGCTCCCTGCTGCAAGGCTGCAGACAGAATTTCTACCACTGTAGCATAACCATACCCTTT
>SLOR01000110.1 GCA_007132395.1 Bacteroidales bacterium | reverse complement strand
TAATTGCCTGAGGATTCTATTAAGTAGATAAGAATAATACCGGGGAAAGTATTCCTTAGGCAAGGCATCTTTAAAAAAACACTAAGCATGAGACTCCACCATCTGAAAAAAATACGCATAATTGTTTCCGTTTTAGTATTCAGCTTTTTACTTATATTTTTCTTGAATATTCATGGCCCGGTTATAGATGCGGTGTCCAACCTTTTTTTACGCCTGCAGTTTTTCCCTTCTTTGCTGCGTTTCACTGCCATTGCTTTTACTGTTACCTCACTGGGGTTTATGTTGATTTTACTGCTTACATTGCTTTTCGGGAGGCTTTACTGTTCGTCTATTTGCCCCATGGGGACTTTGCAGGATTTCCTTATAGCCCTGTCGCGCAGGTTTAAATCCCGAAAAAAAAGAAGATTCGTATATACACCCAACCGTAAACTCATCCTTCGCTATTCTGTTCTTGCAGCAACCCTTTTGTTCTGGGTTTTCGGAAGCCTTTTCCTGCTGAACCTGCTTGACCCTTATTCCAATTTTGGCAAAATATCAGTAACACTTATTCAGCCGGTATTTAGTATGTTTAATAACGGACTGGCAGCACTGCTTGAACAAGCAGATATTTACGCCGTAGCACCCATGCTTGCCCAATCTTTGCCCACTGATGTGGTAGCTGTTTCAGTAGGTATTTTTGCCATTATTGCTGTTATGAGTGTAATGCGCGGACGGTTGTTCTGCAATTCGGTATGTCCTGTGGGTTCTGTGCTTGGGCTTGTGTCCACGCATGCCATGTACCGCATTGGCTTTAAGGAAGAAAGTTGCACCATGTGCGGCAAGTGCGAAAGGGTATGCAAAGCCGAATGCCTGGACAGCAGAGCCAAAGTACTGGATTATGGGCGTTGTATCAGCTGCTTCAACTGTTTCGACAGTTGCTCCAATAATGGCTTATATTTTCAAAACCAATGGGCAGCATCTTCTGTAAGGCAAGCGGAAACACTCAATGAAGGAGGAAGGGAAAAACGGAAATTTATGCTTACCATGGCTACCGGCTTGTTAAGCATTCCCGTCCTGAAAAAAATGGCCGGGGCACAACCTGCTTCCAATGAGCCCGGGATGATTCCCACAGGCACACGTTTGCCGGTTACTCCTCCCGGTTCGGTGAGTCATGACCATTTTACCGGCAAATGTATTGCTTGTTATTTATGCGTAGGGGCTTGTCCTACAAATGTTATCGTACCGTCTTTTTTTGACTATGGACTGGAAGGCTTTATGCAGCCCAAACTGGACTACCACAAGAGTTTCTGTAATTTCGACTGTGTAAGATGTACGGAGGTTTGCCCTACAGGAGCCATCAAAAAGCTCGATCGCGAAACCAAGCATATCACTCAGGTAGGTATCGCCCGGTTTATGTATGAAAGTTGTATTGTTACGGTGGATCGTACCGATTGCGGAGCCTGCTCAGAGCATTGCCCCACCAAGGCTGTAACCATGGTGCCATATAACGGTTTATGGTTGCCCGAAGTGGAGCCTGACCTTTGCATCGGATGCGGGGCCTGTGAGTTTGCTTGTCCTACTGAACCCTACAAAGCCATTTATGTGGAAAGCAGCAGTATACATGCACTGGCTACACCTCTGGGCGAGGATGAAGGGCCCAGAGACCATGACCAGGATGAATTTCCTTTTTAACAAAGATGTTCCGGCATTTTACCTCCCTCTTGTTATTGTAGTTTATCGTTGTACTACTGACACTATATTCTTCGTTTAAAGTAAGTGCAGTCAGGATGTTTTACTGCGTTTTTTCTTCCGGGCTTTGATGCTTCTGAACATTACATTCAACTTCATCTGATTCCTGGGAAAAAAGCTTCGTTAACAAACCCTAATTTGTGTAGATTTCGGATGTTACGGAATTCACAATTCATCAATTCTTATATCTTTGTACATTCACGCAATCGTTTTCTGAAAAACACAAAACACATATGAACCGTACAATACAAATCCGTGATTTAACCCTTCGCGATGGTCAGCAGTCGTTATTTGCTACACGCATGACGCAGGATCAGGTGGACAGGGTGTTACCCTTGTTTAAAGATGCCAATTTTTACGCCATGGAGGTGTGGGGAGGAGCCGTTCCCGACTCTGTGATGCGCTACCTCAATGAAGATCCCTGGGAACGACTTGAAAAAATTAAAGCTGTAATCGGTGATACTTCCAAACTAACGGCTCTGTCGCGCGGACGTAACCTTTTTGGCTACAATCCCTATCCCGATTCGGTAATTGAAGGATTTAACCGCAATGCCGTTGAATCGGGCATTGACATCATGCGCATTTTTGATGCGCTCAACGATGCCAACAATATCCGCTCTACCATCAAATTTGTGAAAGATGCCGGTGGTATTGCCGATTGCACGGTGTGTTACACTGTTGATCCGCGATTCTCCAAGAAGGAAAGGCTGCTGGGATTCCTCAAAGGGAAGCCTTTGCCTCAAAAAATATTTACCATTGAGTATTTTGTCAATAAAGCCAAAGAGCTGGAGGAGATGGGCGCCGATATGATAACCATCAAAGACATGGCGGGCCTTATTCCTCCTGTAAAATCGGGTATCATCATAAAAATGATGAAGGAAGAAGTAAATATTCCCATTGATTTTCATACCCATTCCACCCCGGGTTATGGTTTGGCTTCAGCACTAACTGCCATTATTAACGGAGTGGATATCATCGACACCTCCATTATGAATTTTGCCGGCGGACCGGCTGCTCCTGCCTTTGAAATTATT
>SLOR01000230.1 GCA_007132395.1 Bacteroidales bacterium | reverse complement strand
TTACCCCTTCTGGTTTTCATATCTCCTTTGCCCATAGTGTAATAATTTGGTTTAAACTAAATGATAATCTGGTTTAAAGACAAACCTACGTATTTTTTTCAAAAAAGAAAACTTCAGGCGAAGGAAATTTTATACAAATTTAATTCTCGCTTACATTCAGCAAAGGATGAGGATACAATGGGGCATTACCTCGTTGATGCCCTAAAAGATAAACTCCACTTTGCTTACCCGTTTATCACTACCGGGTGCTGAGTTCGGCTTTCATGCGGCGCATAAAAGTAATGGGGTTTCGGATGGAGTTGAGTGCATAATTGAAAAGCAGAATATCTTGCTCCTCCTGGCTCAGTTGCCAGTTTTGTTCCTCTTTTTTCATTCTGTGAATCAGCTCGTACATGCAAATGGCAGCAGACACCGAAAGGTTATAGCTTTCCGTAAGCCCATACATGGGTATTTTCACAAAAGCATCCACGTTTTCCAGGGCCGTGTCCGACAGGCCTCCGCCTTCATTGCCAAAAACAAGAGCTGTTTTATTGTCTAGAGGTAATTCCGACAAAAGGCAGTCATTTTTGTGCGGGCTGGTGGCTACAATACGATAGCCCTGCTTCCTCAGGTGCTTAAAGCAACCTTTGGTATTATCCACCCATTTGTTGTGTTTATGGAGGTTGACCCATTTATGGGAGCCCACCACGATGTCGCGGCTGATTTCGTAATTGTTGCGGTTTTCAATGATATGCAGGTCCTGTACCCCCATGAGTTCGCAGCTACGGATTACCGCACTGGCATTGTGGGCCTGGAAAATATCTTCCAGCACCAGCGTAACATAACGGGTTCGCTGCGAAACTACCTGGCGGAATTTCTGCCAGCGGTCCTCTGAAATCATCTGCTGCAGATGGTTTAACATAAAGTCTCTTGAATGCTTGTCGTATTGCATGGTGTGGCTTTTATAAAAGGATGGTGGTGAATTTTCTCTTCCTGAAAACCGGATAGTCATCGCACGGGCTTGCTGATATTTTTGGATTGTTTATGCTTTGCCGTTGGACCGGAGCATCATGGCAATGGTTCGGTACAAAATACGGCAGGCAATGATGCCGTCCATGGGCTGAGGCCCTGTTTCCACCAGGTCGAAGCCAATAATGGTGCGGCCCGAATGCACTACCTGCTCAAAAAGATACAAGGCCTGGCTGTAGCTAATTCCTCCCGGTACGGGGGTGCCTGTGCCTGGGCAGTAAGCCGGGTCGAGCCCGTCGATATCAAAGCTTATGTATACCTTTTGTGGCAGCGCATCAACAATATCTTTACAGATGGCTTTCCAGCTTTCTCCCTCAAAAGCACGCCTGTGCATATCCCTGGCAAAAAACGGAGTGAAGCGGGCAGGGTTGTCTCTCATCAGTTCATATTCCTGTGAGCAGAAGTCGCGCAGGCCTACCTGCACAAACTTTGTTACCTGCGGCAGTTGCATGGCATTATACATAATGGAGGCATGCGACTGTGTAAAACCTTCATAGGCAGGGCGCAGGTCGGCATGTGCATCCAGCTGCAATATGCCGAAGGTATCATTCCTCTGGGCGAGTGCCTGTATGAGTCCAAGGGGTGTGCTGTGATCGCCTCCCAGTATTACGGGGAGTTTTCCTTTTTCGAGATAATACAGGCAGCGCATCTTGATATCGTGGGTAAGCTTTTCTCCTTCAACGTTTATCTCTCTCAGGAATGCCTGCAGCCTGGGGTTGGGCTCTGCACTCCCTTTCTCCTCCAGCCATTGAATATAACTCCGGGCTTTTTCTCTGAGCAAGGTATTAAGGGCCATGGTTTCACCAGAAATTTCTTCCATGGCAATACCTGCTTTCCAGGGTTCGCTGACCATTTCATCGTGCAGATCAATCTGGGCGGATTGCTCAAAGATGTTTTCCGGGCCGTGGCTGGTGCCATCGGTATTGGAAACGGTTACATCCCACGGAACGGGTACAATAATCACATCGGCTTCATCAATGGTGAAGGGCAGTCCGAAAATATTGGAAGAGGTGCTTCCCACTCCATCGGGGTCGAAGGTGCGGATTTTTTCCACCTTACTGTGCATATAATCATTCATAACAAGATGCTTAGTGTTGCAGGGCGATAAAAATACAGGCTTTTGTCAAGCTATGCAAGATAAAAGAATGTATGATGATTTTGTCTTATTATATAATATGGCTCTAGCCTGCCCGGGTTAAAGAGGCAGTGTTTTTGGGTATAAAAAAACCCCGGATGGGGATTCCGGGGTTTGAATTTTCTTATACGATGTGATTATTTTACCACGTCAGAGAGTTCAGCACCAGCTTTGAACTTAACAACTTTTTTTGCGGGGATGGTGATTTCTTTACCAGTTTGGGGGTTTCTACCTTTGCGCTCTTCTCTTTTAGAAACAGAGAAAGAACCAAAACCTACCAATGCAACACGGTCACCTTTTTTCAGTGCCTCAGTAGTTGCTCCGATAAAAGAGTCAAGAGCTTTTTTTGCATCAGCTTTAGTTAAGCCGGAGTGAGATGCCATAGCATCAATTAATTCTGCTTTGTTCATTTTGTTTAGTTTTTAGTTAGTTTCGTTTTTTGAAAAAAAATGTGAAAATTTCCTTTAACCATTGCAAATATAGGCTATTTATAAAAAAAACCAAGCTAAATGTGCGAAAACATAGGGTTTTGTTGAAAAAAACAGGTGTTTTGTTAATAACTGGGGTCTGTATATCAGCATTTTCAGGTGTTTTAGCGGTTATTTGATGCACTTATATCTAATCT
>SLOR01000289.1 GCA_007132395.1 Bacteroidales bacterium | reverse complement strand
TTGTGAACAAAGAATTAATTATTGATTCGAACACCTCGGAAATTGTTATTGCCCTGCTGGAAGACAAGCAACTTGTCGAACTCCATAAGGACAAAAAAAATAACAATTATTCCGTAGGCGACATTTACCTGGGGAAGGTGAAAAAAATCATCTCCGGGCTCAATGCCGCCTTTGTTGACGTAGGATACGAAAAAGATGCTTTTTTACACTACCTTGACCTGGGAGCCCAGGTAAATTCTCTTAACAAATATACCAAGCTGGCCATTTCCGGCAAAAACCCCAATGCTTTGTCCATGGATAAGTTTATCCTGGAAAAAGACATCGAAAAGACCGGAAAAATCACCAATGTACTCTCCAGCAACCAGCCCGCCCTGGTGCAAATTGCCAAAGAACCCATTTCTACCAAAGGACCACGTATTACCAGCGAGATCTCCATCGCCGGAAGATACATGGTGCTGGTTCCCTTCTCCGACCGCATTTCTGTTTCTCAGAAAATTAAAAGCTCGGATGAAAAAACCCGCCTTAAAAGACTGGTTCAAAGCATTAGACCCAAAAACTTTGGTGTAATTATTCGCACCGTGGCTGAAGGCAAAATGGTAGCCGACCTGGATGCCGACCTAAAATCGTTGGTAGACAAATGGTACAGCGTGGTAGAAAAGCTGGAAAACGCCAAACCGCCCAAGATTATTCTGGGAGAAATAAACCGTACCTCTGCCATTTTGCGCGACCTGCTCACCGAGGAATTTAACAGTATCACGGTAAATGACTCAGTGATATATGAAGAGCTAAGGGAATACATGAAAACCATTGCCCCCAAGAAGCTCGACATCCTCAAGTTGCATAAAAGCAAAATTCATGTTTTCGAAGCCCTGGGTGTTGAAAAACAAATCAAAGGGTCGTTCGGAAAAATCGTTTCCATCAAAGGAGGCACCTATCTTATCATTGAGCACACCGAAGCCCTCCACGTTATCGATGTAAACAGCGGACACCGCATCAATGCCGACAACAGTCAGGAGTCCAATGCCCTCGAGGTAAACCTGGAAGCTGCTGCAGAAATTGCACGCCAGCTCAGGCTCAGAGATATGGGCGGAATTATCGTGGTTGACTTTATCGATATGGTAGAACCGGCCAACCGTCGTAAGCTCTTCGAGAAGATGAAAGATGAGATGAAGAAAGACAGGGCCAAGCACAACATCCTGCCTCCAAGCAAATTTGGTCTGGTACAGATTACCCGCCAAAGGGTACGTACCGAAACCAACGTGGAAATACTGGAAAAATGCCCTGCATGCGGCGGTTCAGGTGAAATTATACCCAGCATCATCCTAATCGATGAAATAGAGAATAACCTCAGGTACCTTGTAAGAGAGCAAAATGAAAAGGGACTTACCCTCAGGGTACACCCTTACATTTACGCATACCTGACCAAAGGAATCCTGTCAAGGAAGCTAAGATGGTTTTATAAGTACAAAATCCTCTTTAAATTAGAACCATCTCCTTCGTATCACTTCCTCGAATACCGGTTTTTCAATAAACTGGATGACGAAATCAAACTCTGAGTTGTAAACTCTCAGGCCTGTATTTTTGTTTCTCTTTTCAGAAAATCAGAAATACAGGCTTTTTCATACCCTGTAAGTAAGGCCCGCTAGTGAAAGTAGACATCAACGGTATACAAAATAAAATGGCCAGATACTGCGCCTGGCGCGACAGATGCACTTCTGAAACCACTCAGAAGCTTTTTGATATGGGCATTACGGGCAAGGATGCCGAAAAAATTGTAAAGTGGCTGAAAGAAGAAAAATACCTGGATGATGAAAGATTTGCCCATACTTTTGCACGGGGCAAGTTTCACAACAACCGGTGGGGAAAAATCCGCATCGCCATGGAGCTTAAGATCAGAAAAATAAACGAAGCCACCATTGAAGATGCACTTTCTGAAATAGCCGAGAATGAATACCTGGCAACCCTCCAGGAGCTTGCCCGGAAAAAATGGAATGAACTCAAAGATGATGACACGTACATAAAATCGCAAAAAACGGCGGCATCCCTTTCGCGCAAAGGATACGAAAGTGAGCTCATCTGGCCGGTGGTTGAAAAGATTAAAAGCGGAAATCCCGCAAAATAACAAATACCATTAAACTATTTAAAATGATTTATAAAGACGACATCAAAGCGTTGGACAAAAGGCTTGAGGCCTTGAGGAGGTCACTTTGACCTGGATGAGAAATTAAATCACATCAAACAACAGGAAGAAAAAACCGAAGACCCCGACTTCTGGAGCAATTCCAAGGAGGCAGAAAAAATCCTCAAGGACATCCGCGATAATAAAAAATGGACCGATGACTTTGAGAAAAGCACTACCAGTATTGAAGATTTAAAGGTACTGTTCGAGTTTTTCGAAGCAGAGGAAGCCTCTGAGCAAGAGGTAATGAAGCAGTATAACACCTGCATTAAAAACCTGGAGGCGCTCGAGTTTAAGAAAATGCTTGGCAAGGAAGAAGACCGCCTTTCTGCCATTGTAAACATCAACTCCGGAGCCGGAGGTACCGAAAGCCAGGACTGGGCCGAAATGCTCATGCGCATGTACCTGCGTTACGGCGAAAAGCAAAACTTCAAAATTAAAATCCTCGATCAACAAGAAGGTGAGGGGGCAGGTATTAAATCGGCCTCCATCGAATTTGAAGGAGATTTTGCCTACGGCTACCTGAAGGGAGAAAACGGGGTGCACCGCCTGGTAAGGCTATCGCCCTTCGACTCGGCCAACAAGAGGCATACCTCTTTTGCTTCGGTGTATGCCTATCCGGTAATTGACGATAACATCGAAATAGAAATCAACCCGGCAGATATCAGCTGGGATACCTTTCGCTCCAGCGGCCCTGGTGGGCAGAATGTTAATAAGGTGGAAACGGCCGTTCGCCTCCGACACGCCCCTTCGGGCATCGTGGTAGAGTGCCAGGAAACACGTTCCCAGGGGCAGAATCGTGAAAAAGCACTCATGATGCTTAAATCGCAGCTATACGAGATAGAGTTGCGCAAGAAGCGAGAAAAGCTGCAAGCCATAGAGAGTACGAAAAAGAAAATTGAGTGGGGTTCGCAAATCCGCTCCTATGTAATGCACCCTTACAAAATGGTGAAAGATATGCGTACAAGTGTGGAAACATCAAATGTACAGGCGGTAATGGACGGAGAGCTTGACGAGTTTATCAAGGCCTTTCTGATTGAGTTCGGAGATGATTAAAAAACCCGCTGCATACAATATTGCACGAAGCCGATCTTTTTTATAGGTCGGCTTCTTTCATACAGCGCAGGGCATATCCTGTTTTTTTGTTAAAAACATTACTGAAAAGACCTTCATTGAAAAAGTGCATGTAAACCATGTGGGCTTGTGCTTCATTCTTTTCGCTACCCGACCAGAATGCGGCATTATATCCCATTCCGTCGAATGCACCGGAGGGGTCACGTAAACCTGTGGGTAGCACCTGCATGGAAGATACATTGGTTGCCCCTCTGTTGGGATACTCCCATAAACCGGTTCCGGCTTCAAGATTTCCGGTATCCTTTAGCATCCCGCCCACAACAACACTAAGGCTATTGTTGTCCGGTACGAGCTGATCAAAGGATAAAGACAATGGGTCCAGATGATTTGTCAGTGTTTCCCATTCGGTGTTGCCGGGCACGCGAAACCCCGCGGGGCAGATTCCTCTGGAATCAGTTATTGCGTACCACGTGTATAGCAGCCCGTATTCTTCTGCCATAGCCGGATTATCTTTGTAATAGAAGTACAATGCAGGCTGCTCCAGTCCGGTGTAGTTCCCCATTTCTGTCCCTGCGGTAAGGGAGTCGCCATTGTTGTAAACCGTACTCCTAAGGCTTTGGCTAAGCCACAGCTGTGTTCCTATCTGCACAACCTCATAGGCATTCCCTTCAATATCATTCACCCCGGCAACCGTTCTGAATTCTTGTTGCTCACCGTAAAAATACGTGTTGAGCACACGGTAGTAGGGGCGGGCATAATAAAGCACCCCTTCATTAAGATTTTCTATCCTTGACCCAAAAATACCCGCCTGGGCTTCCTGAGAAAAAAAATGGTCTGAAATATCGGGTTTTGGATTGGTACCCCAGCTGAAACCAACCTCTTCTACATTGGCAAGGTTTCCTTTAATGTCGGCAGACAACCAAGCTGAACCCGAGGTAATATAATCAACCCTTACCCACTCAAACTCAGCAGGCCCTACAGGCTCATCTATAACTTCCTTGGTTGAACAGGCATTCAACAGCAATACAGATAAAACGAAAAGGCTTTTCAGGACAAGCCGGTGCAATAGAAAATACATAATGAAAGCGGTAAATTAAGGAAATGGACTAGATGGCGTTTAGGTAAGTATAAATTTAATCAAATTTTATTAAACAATCTTCTCAAACATCTTACATATGATGAAGTTTTACTTTTTTTGCAAAGCACATAAGAACCAGCAAGTCTGAAAAACATAAACGCTGCATGTAATTGATTATCTTGCCATTACAAACCACACAGACTTAATTAGCCTCAATCCATTTTTTATCAGACCGTTACGAGGCGACGTTAATAACTTTCATTGATTGTTAATAACCTCTCATTAATCACTATTGTTTTGTTTTTTATCTTCGCTAAACCGAAAAGGCAAGAACACGACCGCCTGACAATCCACCACAATTCTACGACTAACTCTATTCTTTTTAATACATTAAACTCCGGAACTATGGACAATAGTACAGCAGCTCAGTCAGTTATAAACGAAACAGATAACAAGCCAGCCGAGAAGAATATTTACACTGAAGTAATGGGAAAAAGAACCCGACAGGAGGCATTACCCACCGAAGAGGAAAAAAAGGAAACGGCTGCAGAAACTACTGCAACCAGCCCTGCAGAGCGCACACGATATACCTATAACCAGGCACTGGAGGCAACTACCCAATATTTCAACGGAGACAATCTGGCTGCAGGAGTATGGGTAAACAAATATGCCCTTAAGGACTCTGCAGGAAACATTTACGAGCTAACCCCCAACGATATGCACCGGAGAATCGCAGGGGAGCTGGCACGTATTGAGAAGAAATATCCTAACCCCTTATCGGAAGAGAAAATATTTTCGCTGCTGGAAAAGTTCCAATATATTGTACCCCAGGGAAGCCCCATGGCTGGCATAGGCAACCCCTTCCAGATTGGGTCCCTGTCCAATTGCTTTGTGATAGGCAACCGCAATGCCGACTCCTACGGCGGCATCATGAAAGTGGATGAAGAGCAGGTACAGCTTATGAAGCGCCGGGGCGGAGTGGGCCACGACCTTTCGCATATACGCCCCAAAGGAAGTCCTGTAAAAAACAGCGCCCTCACCTCCACCGGACTGGTACCCTTTATGGAGCGCTACTCCAACTCTACCCGCGAAGTGGCACAGGATGGCAGACGCGGTGCGCTTATGCTTAGCGTTTCTATCAAACATCCCGATTCTGAAGGCTTTATCAATGCCAAACTGGAAGAGGGAAAAGTTACCGGGGCCAATGTGTCGGTAAAAATTACCGATGATTTTATGAAAGCCGTGGTGGATAACAAACCCTTCACCCAGCAATACCCCATTGATTCAGACAACCCCACTTATGTAAAAGATGTGGACGCGAGAGCACTGTGGAATAAAATTGTGCACAACGCCTGGCGCTCTGCCGAACCCGGCATCTTGTTCTGGGATACCATTATCCGTGAATCTGTTCCTGATTCCTACGCCGACATGGGCTTTACCACCGTATCAACCAACCCCTGCGGCGAAATTCCGCTTTGCCCCTACGACAGCTGCCGCTTGCTGGCCATTAACCTTTTTGGATATGTGAAACAACCCTTTACAACCAACGCCTCTTTCGACTTCGACCTTTTTAAAGAGCATGTGCACTATGCACAGCGTATGATGGATGATATTATTGACCTGGAGCTGGAAAAAATTGATGCTATCCTGGCCAAGATTAAGGCAGACCCCGAAGAGTTGGAAATCAAGGGAGTGGAGATTAACCTATGGAATAAAATCCGCGAAAAGTGCATCCAGGGCCGCAGAACCGGTATAGGTATTACCGCCGAAGGTGATATGCTTGCCGCGCTGGGATACCGATACGGCACCCCCCAGGCCACCGATTTTTCTGTGAAAATACATCAAACCCTTGCCATAGAAGCTTACCGTTCTTCTTCTGTAATGGCTGGTGAAAGAGGTACTTTTGAGGTATACGATCACAAAAGAGAAGAAAACAACCCGTTTCTGCAAAGACTATTTAAGGCCGACCCCGAACTGAAAGAAACCATGATGAAGAACGGTCGCAGAAACATAGCCCTGCTCACCATTGCGCCCACCGGTAGTGTATCGCTGATGACACAAACCACCTCAGGCATAGAACCTGTGTTCATGGTATCCTACAAAAGAAGGAAAAAAGTAAACCCCAACGATAAAAATGTAAGGGTAGACTTTGTGGATGAAGTGGGCGACCACTGGGAAGAATTCAACGTATTCCACCATAAGTTCATCGACTGGCTAAGCACCCATGGCTACAACGTGGAAGAGGTGAAGCACATGAAAGAAGAAGACCTCAATGCCATTATTGAAAAGTCGCCTTACTATAAAGCCACTGCCAACGATGTTGACTGGGTAGCCAAGGTAAATATGCAGGGTGCCGTTCAAAAGTGGGTAGATCACTCCATCAGTGTAACGGTAAACATCCCCAATGATGTAAGTGAAGAGCTGGTAGGAAAAATCTACCAGACCGCATGGGAAAGCGGATGCAAGGGCGTTACCGTATATCGCGACGGCAGTCGCAGCGGGGTGCTGGTATCTGAGAGCAAGAAAAAAAGTGACAACGAATTCAGGGAAACCACAGCTCCCAAAAGACCCAAAGTACTTGATTCGGAAGTAGTACGCTTCAACAACAACTCTGAAAAATGGGTTGCCGTAGTAGGAATTCTTAACGACAGACCTTACGAGATATTCACAGGTAAGGCCGAAGGGTTCTACCTGCCTCCCTACGTGGAAAAAGGACGTGTTATAAAAAACAAACTACCCAATGGTGACAAGCGCTACGACTTCCAGTTTGCCGATTTGGATGGGTACAAAGTGACCATAGAAGGCCTCTCTCGCTCATTTAACAAGGAATACTGGAACTATGCCAAGCTTATTTCAGGCATTCTTCGCCACGGTATGCCACTACCATCGGTGGTGGATGTTATCGAAGACATGAACCTGAGCAGCGATACCCTGCATACCTGGAAAAACGGTGTAGCAAGGGCATTGAAAAGATTTATTCCTGATGGTACAAAGGCGCAGGGACGCATGTGCAAAACCTGCAAACAAGAATCAGTAATCTATCAGGAAGGCTGCCTTATTTGCACCCACTGCGGAGAAAGCAAATGCGGCTAATCCCATCAAAAAACACCTTTTCATAATTTAGTGGCCTGAGTTATGACCAAAACCCTTTCGCAAATTTGCTTAAGGGTTTTTTTACGTTTAAAAAACTTAAATCAAACAGCATCAAACTAATTGTAGCCAAGTATTGTTTACTTTTGCGACGGTTTAATGCCTTTTTTAAAACTTAAAATCTAAAGCCGCTAAAATTGAATATGGCCAAAAAACTCAACCATCTTCTTGTTTTTATAACATTACCTTTGGTAATGTGGCTTTTTTTCAACCAGGTAGCATTCTGGCACTACCATATTCTCGATAATGGAATAGTTGTAGAACATGCCCACCCTTTCAAAAACAACCCCAAACAAGGCACGCCCTACCAGAGTCACCAGCACAGCGATTTTGAATACACAATACTAGCGCAGGTATCCAACATAACAACCCTGCTGCTTATAGGCATCGTACTGGGTCTCTTGTTTAAATTTACTACCCAACACAAAAATCACGCCCGGGTTGCAGCTACGGCAACTTCCGAATACCTTTACCTCGAAAGATTAAGAGGGCCTCCCGTTTCGTTCTGAAAACCCAACTTCTTTTATCAACCTATTATTATTGGCTCCCTGCTAAAACAGGACTCCAAAACATGACTATTCTGCCATTATTAGCTTTCCAAAACAGGAACTAATAGATGAATACATGATTAAATGAATTAACACAGAACGAACTTTAAAACAATTACTAATATGATTCTTCTAAGAGTTACACTTATAATTTCCCTGTTCCTGCTGCTTACAACCCGGAGCTTTTCAGCCAATCCCGCGGAACAGCGACCACCCACTGATGCCAACATTTTCGGCCATGTGATAGATGCCCAGACCGGGGAGCACCTGCCCTTTGTAAATCTGCTCATCAAAGGCACCCGCATTGGCACCATTACCGATGCTACAGGCCACTATATACTCACCAACCTGACACCGGGGACCCATGTTCTTATCGCGCAAAGCATGGGTTATGCCCGTACCGAGGTAGAAATTGAAGCAATTAAAGACAAAACCATTGAGGTAGATATTGACTTGGAACCCACCGGTATCAATCTTGAAGAAATCGTACTCACTTCTTCTCCCACTGCCAGCGGCTTCCGTTACCAGCCCGATGCCGTTTTTACCGGTGAAAAGCTGCAGCGCCGCAGTGAGCCCTCTTTCGGAGAGATGCTCAACGGCCAGCCGGGTGTAACCATGCGCAGCTTCGGCTCTGCTCCCGCCAGGCCCGTTATACGTGGCATGGATGGCGACCGCATACTGATACTGGAGAATGGTGAACGCATGGGCGACATTTCTGAAACCTCTGCCGACCATTCTATTTCGCTGGACCCCCTGGTGGCCAGCCGACTTGAAGTGGTAAGAGGGCCTGCCAGCCTACTCTATGGCTCCAGCGCACTGGGTGGGGTTATCAACCTGATGACCACCGACATTCCCGATCAGTGGGATGCGGGCTTTACCGGTGTAGTTTCAGGCCAGGCCGCCACCATGAACAATATGGGAGCAGGTTTCGGAAGAATCAACTGGGGAGGTGATAACAATGCTGCCTCGGCACGTTTTGCCATGAGACAAAGCGGTGATATTACAACTCCTGATGGGAGTTTGCCCGGCACCTCCATGAATAATTATGACGGTGCCATAGGCTGGGGAATAGACAACGGAACCCTTAACGGCGGGCTAAGCCTTTCTCTCTCCAACCAGGTGTATGAAATTCCTGAAAGCATTGACGAACCCGATGAAAGTGTAGAAATCAGAGCAAGAAGATATTCTTTTCAGGGTCGTTTTGGCAGAGACTTTACCGGCAGCTTTTTCGATAAAGCCCAGGTAAGATTCAACGCCACCCACTTCTTCCAGCAGGAAATAGAAATAGAAACCCTGGAAGATGGTTCCCGGGACGAAGATATAGAACTTGAGTATGATCAATATGCTTTTAGCAGCACACTCACCCTACAACACAAACCCGTGGGGATACTGGCCAGAGGTGCCATGGGCTTTAGCTTCATGGGCCAGCGATTAAATATAGGAGGCGACGAAGCCTATACTCCCGGAGAGAGTAGAATCTCAATGGCAATGTTCACCTTTCAGGAGGTCCCTTTATCTAATCAACTCCGGTTCCAGTTTGGTTTGAGGCTGGATTTTCAAAATTCTCAGGCACTTACAAACGAGTTATTTCCTGATATCAGCATGAGCCGAAATACCTTCAATTACTCCGGCTCACTGGGCTTAAACATTCGCCCCTCAGAATCTCTGGAGATTGGGGGCCAGTTTGCCCGTTCGCATCGAAATCCCATTGTTGAGGAATTATTTGCCGACGGAGCCCATTTGGGTGCTGGGGTATACGAACGCGGAAACCCTTTGCTCAAAGACGAAATAGGCCACGGGGGTGATGTTTTTGGAAGACTTAGGCTGGATTTTGCCGAAATAGAACTCGCATTATTCGTAAATGACTTCTCCAATTACATCGTGTTTCAACCTACCGGAGAGTTTGATGAAGCATCGGGCTATTATATTTTTGAATATGTACAGGGTCATGCGCGCTTGCACGGTGGAGAACTATCGGCAGCATTCCGCCTGGCTGAAGGCTTTGAATGGCAATCGGGCATCGATGTGGTAAGAGGCCGGAGAATCATAGATGAACAGCCCAATGAAGACCTGCCCTTCATCCCTCCCTTTCGTTTCAACAACCAGCTGGAATATGATTTCCAGAGAGGCTGGGTGGGAGCAAGCTTTATGGCCGTTGCCAAACAAAACCGGGTAGCACCCGAAGAAGAGCATACCGACGGATACAACCTGCTTGGCTTTCAGGCCGGATACAGGCTCAACTTTAATGGCCGTCATGTTATCATCCTCAGGGTAGAGAACGCACTGGATACAACCTACAGAGACCACCTTTCGCGCATTGAAGACCGGAACATGATTATGCCGGGAAGAAATTTCAACCTTACTTACAGATGGTTCTTCTAAAGTGAGAATTTAAATCTCATATTTGAGTCAACCTTTAAAAAAAGGGGCTCTCTCAAAAGCTTGTTATTAAATGGACGCTGAGCAGTTCGGCAGGCTCACTATGCCACCTGTCGAAGCGGGTACCTGATTGATGTGCAGGTGTCGTTTCGACAGGCTCAACGACCAGAATGGGGCTAAAGCCCCCCTGTTCTTTCAGGCTTTCAAATCCTTCAGTTAAAACTGACGGCAATGGATAGGAGTAATACCCGCTATCCATTGCCGTTGGCTTTAGCCAACGGATAGAATTTCGCCTCAAACAAAGGGGCTTTAGCCCCATTCCGTCAGCATATTGTAGAACATAAAAAATAATAGTTGTAAAGTTGTGGATAATCATTTTTAAAGGATCAGAAAGCTTATGTATGGTTTTCTTTTTTGTAATTTTGATTTTTAGATATTTACCCATGCGATTTGAGAAGGGATACAATAATAACATAGCCCTGAGGTTAATTAATTATGCTTAACTACTATTCCACAGATAG
>SLOR01000346.1 GCA_007132395.1 Bacteroidales bacterium | reverse complement strand
GGACCTCTTGCTGTATCTCACTAAGGTCCATTGTGTAAGCCAGCTTTGCCGTAGTAATTTCCCAGGGTGTATGCAGGTCAAAGGCGAAGAGTGCGGCATTGTTCCTGTCGTCAATAAACAAACGGGATCCATCCGGACTAAATTCCAGGTCGTGGGCCTGCTCCAGGATGTAATCCATACACATGTTGCTGTTTTCAATAACGGAGGTAATATCCCATGCTTCAGCCAGGGTAAAACTCAGGATACAGGTACGGTTGAAAACCCACATACGATATCCTTCCGGGTGCAGGAAAAGACCGTGTTGAAACTCTCCGGGAACGCTTATTTTGTGGGTGAAAGTTGCTGTATGCACTTCCCAGGGTTCTTCCAGGGCATATGCCACCACCGCATGTGTGCCCCTGTCGGCCACGTAGAGCATGCTGCCGTCGGGCTTCCAGAAAGTGGCGCGGGCATTGCCTGTTTCGCCGGAGATATCCAGGTATTTGCCGGAGTAGGAGAAGTGAGACAGGAAGTGTGCGTCTTGTCCGGGATTTGGGGTTGACGAACAGGAACCTAAAAAGGTCCATGCTGTAATAATCAGCAGAAATGGGATAAGGGAGAAGCTTCGATACATTATACTGTCAGGTGTTTAATTCATTCACCGCCACCCAGGCCATCAGTCCCATGCCCGTTTCCAGGGCTTTTTCGTCGATGTCGAAGGTAGGGGTGTGTACATTGGAGGTAATGCCTGCCTTTTCATTGCGGGTGCCCAGGCGGTAAAAGCAGGCGGGAATCTGTTGTGAGTAAAAGGCAAAATCCTCGGCCGTCATGGCCAGGTCCAGCTCCACGATGTTTTCCTTGCCCAGGTATTCGGTGGCATAACTGCGGAAGTTATTGCTGAGGGTTTCGTCGTTTTTAAGGAAAGGATAGCCTTCCTTGATTTCCACCTCGCAGTTGCCCCCCATACTCACGGCCACTCCCTGCGCAATGCGGCGGATTTTCTCGTGGGCCTCTGCACGCCATGCTTCGCTGAAGGTGCGTATGGTACCATCCAGGCTTACTTTGTTGGGAATTACATTCATGCGCCCTTCTCCCATAATCCTTCCAAAAGACAATACGGTGGGAATCCAGGGTGTGTTGTTGCGGCTAACAATTTGTTGCAGCGCCACTACTATATGTGATGCTATTAAAACGGGGTCGATGGTAAGATGGGGTGTTGCGGCATGTCCGCCCTTGCCCTTTACGGTAAGATACACCTCGTCGGTGGATGCCATGTACATGCCGTTGCGAATACCCACTTTGCCGGCTTCTATGAGCGGTGCCACATGCTGGCCGAAAATGCACGCAGTCGCGGGGTTCTTCAGCACTCCCTCGCCAATCATCAGGCTGGCCCCTCCCGGATAGCTCTCTTCTGAAGGCTGAAAGATAAGTTTTATGGTGCCGCCCCAGTGTTCGCGGGTGTTTTGCAAAATTTTTGCTACCCCCAGCAGGCTGGCCATATGTGCATCGTGCCCGCAGGCATGCATTACGCCGGGGTGTACAGACTTGTACGAAACTTCGTTTTCCTCAGTAATAGGAAGGGCATCCATATCGGCACGCAGGGCAATAACCTTGGTGCTTTCTTTTTTCCCTTTAATCATGGCAACAATACCGGTTTGGGCAATACCTGTGCGGAACTCTATGCCGAACTCCGAGAGCTTTTTACCTATGAATTGTGCCGTTGCTTTTTCCTGCATAGATAATTCAGGCTCACGGTGCAAATGCTGCCGAATTGCCTGTATCTCTGAAAAATAAAGGGATGACAAATGCTGTATTTTCCTCTTGAGTTGTGCCGTAGCCATAAGCCGGGTTTCATGAAAATCAGTGCAAAGATAGTGGAAAATACTATTTGTTGGAAGATTTGAAGACTTCGCCCGACCAACATTGATTTAGACAGGATAAAAAATCCTTTTGCAAGAAAACATGCAATCAATAATTCATGCTATACCTGTGATTTAGCAAAATTTTATTAGGTTTGTTTATTGCAATCTATCTAGTATTAAAATCAAA
This sequence comes from Bacteroidales bacterium, assembly GCA_007132395.1. Lineage (GTDB taxonomy): Bacteria > Bacteroidota > Bacteroidia > Bacteroidales > UBA7960 > SKVR01. The sequence goes on along the minus strand of SLOR01000346.1, from coordinate 745 downwards.
CCGACCCAACTATCAATGTTACAAATTAAAACTTTTCCCTTCAACCCCTTCCAGGTAAATACATATCTTTTGTATGATGAAACCGGTGAATGTGTCATTATCGATGCTGCTTGCTATGGTGAGCAGGAAGAGCATGTTTTGCAGGCTTTCATCGAAGAAAAAGCATTGAAACCCGTTGCTTTGATCAATACGCATGCACACATTGATCATATACTGGGAAATAATTTCATACACAAGACTTATGGCCTGAAGCCCTTGATGCATAAGGACGGACTGTCGTTTCTGGAAAACGCTCAGGAGTATGGAGCAACTTTTGGCTTTACCGTGGAAACCCCGGTTATGCCTGATACATTTCTTAAACAGGGTGAGGTGGTAAAATTTGGCAATCAGGAATTACAAGTGCTCGAAACTCCCGGTCATGCCGCAGGAAGTGTTTGCTTGTACCATGCTGCCGAAAAGTTTGTAATTGCCGGCGATGTGTTGTTTCAAAACAGCATTGGGCGCACCGACCTGCCTACGGGTGATTTTGACACCCTTATCGAGGCTATTCAAAGCAAGTTGATGGTAATGGAGGATGAAACGGTGGTGTATTGCGGGCACGGCCCAGCTACTACCATTGGGCATGAAAAACAAACGAATCCCTATTTGTAAGGCAATCGGGTTCAGGAGGTTTTTTGAACAGCGGCGAAGTTGTTGGCCCACTGAGCAATGGCATTGATGTCCTGATTTTTCATGCATCGAAAAT
>SLOR01000299.1 GCA_007132395.1 Bacteroidales bacterium | reverse complement strand
CATTATCTTCCGATTATTTTCATCCGTGGAATCCTACACAGGGCGAAAGCGGCTTTGCCTGGAGTTGGCTCGGGGCAGCCATGGCACGTACCGATTTTGGCTATTGTGTGGTAAATGACCCCGGACAGCGCTACCATCCGGCTATCATAGCCTAGGCTGCGGCTACGCTGGCCGAAATGTTTCCCGGCAGGTTTTGGGTTGCCCTTGGCAGCGGACAGGCACTCAACGAAAAAATTACCGGAACCCACTGGCCCTAAAGGCAGCAACGCAACGAACGCCTGAAAAAGTGTGTGGATATAATCCGGGCGTTATGGAATGGTGAAACCGTAAGTCATAAAGGACTGGTTACGGTGGAAGAAGCCAAACTTTTTACCCTTCCCAAAAAACTGCCCTTGATTGTGGGTTATGCAATTACTGAAAAAACAGCGCGCTGGACAGGAAGCTGGGCCGATGCTTTCATTACCGTTTCGCATCCGGTGGAAAAACTGAAAATAATTATAGATGCCTTCTATGAAGGGGGAGGAGAGGGCAAACCTATGTTCTTAAAAATGCAGATCTCTTACGATTCTTCGGAAAAGAAAGCACTGCAAGGAGCATTCAGCCAATGGAAAACCAATATTTTTCAGAGCAACATGCTCACAGAATTGCGAACGCCGAAACAATTTCAGCAAGCGGCCGAATTTCTTAATCCAGAAATTATGAAGGAACATGTTAAGATTTCTGATAATACTATGAAACATGCGGAATGGATCAACGAATACGCAGAACTGGGCTTCGATGAAATTGTTGTGCACAATGTTAATACAAATCAGGAACAGTTTATTGAAGATTTCGGATCAAAGGTTTTACCTCAACTATAGGCATACATAATATTCAAAATCCGGGTCTTAAAAAACACCCTCAGCTTTTATAAACTGAGGGTGTTTTGGCTTATTGTAGGGATATGTTGTTTCCAACCATTACCCAACGGTAAGGCTATACACAGAAAGAAAATTTGGAGGCACTCGCTTTATCCCGGTTAACCATCAGCGTATTTTAATCGGTTCAAATTCCGTATTTTACTAATATAACTCACGTAGAAATACTGTTTTTTAAGAGCCTTGCTGTGTGTAATTTTGGTTTAAATTATTGACAATATGACTGAGACTAAAATTATATTAGCCGAAAGCAGCGATATCATGATAAATGGTATCGCTGATATGCTCAGTGAAGTTGATTCCGTTGAGATTACCGGCAAGGCCTTACGATACAACCACCTTTGTTCTCTTATTGAGCAGGTGCCTCATGACATGGTAGTACTTGGACCCATGATTACTGAGCGTTTCAGTCATCAGCTTATGGGATACCTGGTAAACCGTTTCCCCGACATAAAAATTGTTCAGATTAACCTGGACGATGATGAAAATATTATCCTGAGAAAGATTGAACGAGTAGCTCTTAATCAGGAAGTTTGATAGTTTTTGATTTGATAGTTTTTGATTTTGTTTGATTTGTTTGTTTTTGGTTTGTGATGTTTTGATTTGACTTTCTCTTCATGATTGCAGTCAAAACCTAAAAGCGGAAAAAAAGGGTTAGCCCTGATTTTCCGCTTTTTCTATTTCCGGGGATAAATTTGTAAAACCGGTTCTCTTTTCCCTTCGGGCTTTCCTGTTTAATATGTCATGCGTTAATTTTATTGGTTTTCAGGCAGTTAAACGAGGAGGTGTCTTTCTGCATCTGGATTATAGTTTACCAAAGTAAGGCTCATCAAAATCCTGTTGATTTTGATGATGAATAAACTTGCAGGATTTAATTAAAATTTTGTAATGCCTGAGGAGCGTGCCTCTTGCAGCACATTGTTCTTCATGATGTGAAGAAACTTCTCCTTTTCTTCTGCAAAAGGCCTGTGTGCAGATTGCTCAAACCAAAAAAGTTCCTTGCCGGCGGGTGCCTTCAGTTTTTCAAAGTATTTTTCTGCCAGCACATGCGATACGATGATGTCGTGTCGGCCCACCAGAAAAAATACAGGCACCTCAATTTTAGGAGCCTGGGAAAAAAGGTCAATTGTTTTTAAATCTTCCCAAAGTTCTTCGGCACTGAAATAGGGGTTGCGCAGCAGGTTTATGCGTACACTGATGGAGTAAATGGGTGTAGTTAATATGGTTCTTATTTCACTTAAATCCACATAGGGTCTTTCGGCCTCGTTTTGGTGCACGATACCGCCATAACGATACACCCACTTACGTAAGGTAAGCGCATGGTTGAGGGTGTAGTTTTCGGGTATAGTATCTATGCGTGCCAGTTGTCGTAGTGCCCTGCGGTTGCCTTCTTTCATGGCCTTTTCTTTCACATATTCATAGGCAAGCATTTCGTTCTGGAATGGATTTACACTTTGCCCGGTTGAAATATAGGCGTGGAGGGTTTCGGGGTACTGTGCAGCATAGAGTGCACCCACATTGCTGCCCCATGAGTGGCCCCACAGGAATACTTTTTCCACATTAAGCTTTTCGCGGATATAGGAAACAACCTCATAGGTGTCGCTTACAAACTGGTCAACATTCATGGATTCAGTCCCGATGCTTTGGTTGAAGGATTTGCCCGTTCCTCTTTGCTCCCAGTAAACCACAGTATATTTTTCTTCCAGGCGTTTCATGCTCTCTGAAAAAGGGTCAAAGGGCAGCATGGGAAATCCGGGTCCTCCATGCAAGAACAACAATACAGGGTTGTCTCTCTGTTGTCCGTTTATAAGAATTGCCTGTCTTGTACCACCAATTTTTACCATGTCGAAGTGGTGGATTTCGTG
>SLOR01000256.1 GCA_007132395.1 Bacteroidales bacterium | reverse complement strand
GGTATAGTTGAAGACAGCAAAGGTAATATGTGGATTTCCTTTTACGGGGAGGGTTTTGTAAAGTACGATGGTGAGCATTTCTGGCATTATAAAGATACAACGAATGTTCAGAACAATGTAATAATGAGCATGGGGATTGACAGTGATGATAATATACTCATGGGTGTATATCAGGTAGGATTGGTAAAATTCGACGGAAACAGGCTCTTTACATATGGCGCAAAACAGGGACTGGGATCCATCAGGATATCAGGCATTACTGAAGATAGTGATGGGATGCTGTGGCTGGGAACCTGGGGTGACGGGGTTTTTGCTTTTGATGGTGATGCATTCGTTAATTTGAATGCCGAAAATGGATTGGCCAATGATTTCGGGCATCTTATATTTGAAGATTCCAAAGGAAACCATTGGATTGCACAATGGAACGGTGGATTGTCGCGCTATTACGGAAATATTTTTACACATTATACGCCCAGGGCTGGCTTCCACAACGATATTTCGGATGTAATTGCCGGAAAGGACCAGCATATTTGGCTGTCAAGCGGCAATGGAGGCTTTATGCGTTTTGACGGGGAAAAGTTTGTGCATTACTTTCATGAGGACGCAGGTCGGTATTACGTGAATATCCTTATGCAGTCGCAATCAGGAGATTTGTGGATTGGCTTGGGTATGGAAGGGCTTGTGCGCTATGACGGGCGTAATTTTTTCCGTTACGACTTGTCGATGATAATGGAAAATGCCGAGGTTTTTTATTTAATGGAGGATAGCCACAACAACATCTGGTTTGCAGTGCATCAAAAAGGCTTTGTTAAGTTTGATGGAGAAGAATTTCTTCTTTACGATTTAGGTGAATTATATCCGAATGTACGAATTACGGAGTTGGTTGAAGATAAGAAGGGGAATATCTGGATAAGTACATTTGGGGATGGTATTCTGAGGTTTGACGGGGATGAATTCGTACAATTTACATCCAGTGAAGGATTGCCAAGCAATTATGTATATACCTTGTACGTAGATTATCTGGGATATATGTGGATGGGAACCGAAGCAGGGGGGCTGTCCTTGTATAATGGAGATGGATTTGTACATTTTACAACCCGGGACGGGCTTTCCGACAATTTCACCTTTTCGGTGATACAGGATGATGAGGGAAATATTATTACTGGCAACCGGTTTGGGTTAAACTTCCTTTCTGCAGAAAATATTGAAAGCATTTATGCATTTACTGACAGTCAGTCAAGGCAGGATGGCTGGCAGGATGCAGGGATATTATTCACCCATTTAAGCTATTCGGAAGGCTTCCTGGGTATAGGGGCCAACAGGGGTGCCATCGCAAAGGATAACAATGGCACCATATGGATAGGTGCCAATGATCGCCTCACTGCCTTTAATCCCGCTGCTCTTAAACCCGATAAGGTGGCTCCCGTGGTGGTTTTGTGCGGCCTTGGGCTGTATAATGAAACCATCAACTGGAGTCAGCTAGCCAAAGAAGAAAATACAACTTTTACCCTTTCCAACGGGGTGCAATTGGAAAACTTCAACTTTGAAGGGGTTACTGACTGGTACGGGGTACCACAGAATTTGCAGCTGGCCCATAATAATAACTTTCTCACTTTTCATTACGTGGGTATTACATCACGAAATCCTGAAATGGTGCGTTACATGTATCGGCTTGACGGGCTCGACCGCAATTGGCAGAAACCCGTGGCTGATAATTTCGCGCACTATGGCAATTTGGCACCGGGGAGTTACACTTTTCGGGTAAAAGCCATGAATGCATTTGGCTACTGGAGCGACGAGTACCAGTATAGCTTCGTGATAATGGCACCCTGGTGGAAAACTTGGTGGGCATATGCACTTTACATCGGGTTTATCGCGATGCTATTTGTCCTGGTGATAAAAGTGAGAGAAAGATCTCTCGTAATTAAGAACCGCCTGCTCGATAAGGAAGTGGAACTGGCCCGCAAAACCATAGAAATAAAGCAGAATATCCTTGCCAATATCAATCACGAGATTCGCAGCCCCCTTACCGGAATCATGGGGTATGCAGAAATTCTGGCCAAAACACAATTGGATCCCCGGCAGCAGCAGTACCTCTCGGGGATACAGGATTCGGGCGAAGTGCTTAAGGAAACCATCCACCACATTCTGGAGTACTCCAAAATCGAGGCAGGAAAAGTGGTGATAAAAAATGAAGTCTTTTCTCTTGAAGAAATTATTAAGGAGCAAGCCAAAGGATCCGGCTTAATTGAAAACGATGACCGGATTAGGTTTATCTGCCATATCGATGAGAGTTTGCCTGTCTATTTGCTGGGCGATAAAACGCATATTGCCCAGATACTTTACAACCTATTGTCAAATGCGGTTAAATTTACCAGCAAAGGAGAAATTGAGGTTCGGGCAGAACTTGTTACCAGGGAGATTCCCTTTAAGACTAATGTTAAGGTTCAGGAGCCATTTCAAGTAAGAATTCGTATCCGCGATACTGGCATTGGAATAGACCCCAAGGTGCAGGAAAACCTGTTTGTGCCTTTCTCACAAATTGAGGTCAATGACACACGTCCCATGGACAGCACAGGGCTGGGTTTGATAATCAGCAAAAAACTTACAGAATTGTTGGGAGGAACTATCGGTGTTAGTAGTCGTAGAGGCGAAGGCAGTGAGTTCTGGTTCACATTCGAGGTTAAAGCTGCAGAAAAAAGCCAGAAAAAGAAGGCCTCCAAAAGCAGTGATTTGGATAAAAAGCCTCTGAGTATTTTGTTTGTGGAGGACAAAAAAGTTACCCAGATGG
>SLOR01000390.1 GCA_007132395.1 Bacteroidales bacterium | reverse complement strand
CTTTTGGGCATCTTTAAAGCGCAAGGTAAAAGGCGAGGCCACATGAATAAGCGCATCCGCTCCTTTGGCTGGTTCATCGAAACTCCCTTCTTTCAACAAGTCTGCTTCCCATAGTTCGAGCTTGCCGCTGGCAGATGCTGCAATGGCATCAAAATGCGTGTATTTCTCCTTTCGTGATTTGTCGCGCACCGTCATTCTTACGGTATATCCTTTTTTTAGTAAACCCTTTACCACCCAGGAGCCGATATATCCGGTGCCTCCGGTTACCAATACTATTTTTGTCATCTTAAAGCGAAATTAATTTAGGTTTCTGTAAATATATAGGAAACAAAACTTTTTCGCGTATGTTTTATTGAAAATCATAATTGTCCGGTAAAACCATTTTTATAGTCAGGGTTTCTTCGTTCCACTCCCTATCCCTCTCAAAGCGCGCGTCATGCTGAGCGCAGCGAAGTATCTCGTAATTTTAACCGGACAACAACAGCAGGAAATACATAATTTGCTGTTGCAGATATGGGCTTTTTATTTCCCACACCCCGGAGGGCAGAAGTGAGAATAATATCAGCCAAGCAAAACAGATTTTTATTAGGTTTGCCTTATTGTTTGTGTAATAACTAAAAAATATACTATGTCAAAAATATTGCTGGAAAATATGGAGTTCTTCGCCTATCACGGTTGCTTTAAAGAAGAACAGATTATAGGCAACCAGTTTGTGGTAAACCTGCAGATTGAAACCGACACCCAAAAGGCTGAATTGTCAGATAGTCTTAAAGATACGGTTAATTACCAGGAGGTATACAATACCATTGGAGAACAAATGAAGGTGAAAAGCCATTTGCTGGAGCACGTGGCCCGTCGCATCATGGATGCAGTGATGGAAAAATTTGAAACCATCAGCTGGCTGAAGATAAAAATCAGCAAGATGCATCCGCCCATGGGAGGAAAAATGCGATGTGTAAGCCTGGAGCTGGAAACCCGCAGGGAATAATTGCGGATAGCAACAATCCATCATTGCAACGCATATTTTTTTTACTTTTGCACCTTTGCAAGTATTTTCTAAAACATGACAGACAAGATGGATAAAGCCGAAAACAAGACCCCCGAGAATAAAACTTCTCTCAATTTTCTTGAACAAATCATTGAAAACGATATCAAAGCCGGGAAAAACCAGGGCCGCGTGCACACACGTTTTCCTCCTGAGCCCAATGGCTATCTGCATATCGGACACGCCAAATCCATCTGCCTGAACTTTGGCCTGGCATTGAAATACAACGGAAAAACCAACCTGCGTTTCGACGATACCAACCCCACCAAGGAAAGTACCGAATATGTAGATGCTATTATTGAAGATGTAAAATGGCTTGGTTTTCAGTGGGAAGAGCCCATCTGGTATGCCAGTGATTACTTCGGGAAGTTGTATGAATTTGCCGAATATCTCATCAAAAAGGGAAAAGCTTTCGTGTGCGATATGACAGCCGAGGAGATGAGCAAGGGTCGGGGAACACCCCAGATGCCCGGTGTGGAAAGTCCCTGGCGTAACCGCAGCGTGGAAGAAAATCTCGACCTGTTGGATCGCATGCGCAAGGGCGAATTTAAAGAAGGGGAGAGGGTACTGCGCGCCAAAATAGATATGGCCTCACCTAATATGTGGATGCGCGACCCCGTGATGTACCGCATTATGCATGCCCATCACCACCGCACCGGCGACAAGTGGTGCATATACCCCATGTACGACTGGGCCCACGGGCAAAGCGACTACCTGGAAGGAATTACCCACTCCATCTGTACCCTGGAGTTTGAAAACCATCGCCCTTTGTACGAATGGTTCCTCGATGCCTTGGATATAAAGGAAAGCAGACCCCGTCAGTATGAATTTGCACGGCTCAATCTGAGTTATACAGTGATGAGCAAGAGAAAGCTGCTGCAGCTGGTTGAAGAAAAGTATGTCAATGGCTGGGACGATCCCCGTATGCCCACCGTATCAGGCTTAAGGCGCAGAGGATATACCCCGGCATCTATCCGTGCTTTTTCCGAAAAAGTGGGTGTAGCCAAAAGAGAAAACCTCATCGATGTTTCTTTGCTGGAGTTTTGTATCCGCGAAGACCTTAATAAAAATGCCCCACGGGTAATGAGCGTTCTCAACCCAGTGAAATTAATTATTGACAACTATCCTGAAGGACAAGCCGAAGAGCTCCCCGCCATCATCAACCCTGAGGACCCTGATTCTGAAAAGAGGATGGTGCCTTTTTCCCGTGAATTATATATTGAGAGGGATGACTTTATGGAAGATCCTCCCAAGAAGTTTTTCCGCCTGGCTCCGGGCAAAGAAGTGCGTTTGAAGTACGCTTATATTATCCGTTGCGATGATGTGGTTAAGGATGAGAAGGGTGAAATCACCGAAATTCATTGTACCTATTTTCCCGATACCAAAAGTGGTATGGAAACCACCCGCAAGGTAAAAGGTACCCTGCACTGGGTAAGCATTGCCCACGCGGAGGAAGCAGAAGTGAGGTTGTATGACCGCCTGTTTACCGTATCCGAGCCGGAAAACGGAGAAGAAGGGCAGGATTTTAAAGATTTCATCAACCCCGATTCTTTAAAGGTGGTAAAAGGCTATTGCGAGCCCTTTATCAAAACTGCCTTTGCAGGGCAGGGCTTCCAGTTTGAAAGACTGGGGTATTTTGCTGCTGATAAGGATAGCAATCCGGAAACTGGCCTCATATTTAACCGCACGGTAACCCTGAGAGATTCCTGGGCTAAAAGCCGGTAGAAGCAACTGACAGTATTATTCTTTTATAAAG
>SLOR01000366.1 GCA_007132395.1 Bacteroidales bacterium | reverse complement strand
GTAATCTCATTTTATTAACCCGCCTTTTTTGCGAAAAAATGTAAAAGAAAAACCAAAAAGTATCAAATTATTTGCAATCCGCCTGTCACTCTTTGTATATTTAAGGTTTGAGGTTATATCCGTTGATATTAACTTTTGAATCAAGTAAGAATAAACCAAAAAGAAAAGCTATGTTAAGAGGAAAAAAAAATTGGATTCTGGCTTTAATTGCAGGTTTTGTTATGCTATCCTGCCAGAGTGAAGAAGAAAAAACAGTGATTAAGGAAGCTGAATTAAAAACCCGTGTAGCCCTGCTTGTTGCAGAGGGTTTCCATGATGGCGAAGCCTTTATGCCCATGGCGTACCTAATTAATAAAGGGTATGATGTAACGGTAATCGGGGCTGAGCTAGGTGAAGTAAAAGCCTACAACAGCGATTTTACCATAAACATCGAGAAGTCTGTGGCAGATGTGAAACCTCAGGACTTTGAAGCGCTGGTGCTGCCCGGAGGCCAGGGGCCTGCAATATTGCGTGAGGATGAAAAAGTAATCGATTTTGTGCGAAAATTCTGGGAAACCGGAAAGGTAACTGCAGCCATTTGTCATGGCCCCCAGGTGTTGATTACTGCCGGGGTAATGGATGGGAAAACATCTACCGGTATTGGCGGTATTAGGGAAGAACTGGAAGAGGCCGGAGTACACTTCAAGGATGAGTCTGTAGTGATAGACGATAACCTTATTACATCCCGCTTTCCCGATGATTTGTATGACTTCTCCAAAACCATTGATCAGGAAATTCAGAGACGTCTTATAAATCAGAGACTATAAATCACTCTTTAAATTGTGTTTAAAGTAAAAGGCCGTCGCAAAAAAAACTTTTGTGACGGCCTTTTGACTTATTTAATCTCAGCGGTTTTATTCAGCAACCACTGGTTGTCATCTTTGCTGAGATGGGGAGATAGTATCTGGAAAACTTTATGGTGGTAGCGGTTCAGCCAGCCTTTTTCTTCATTGCACAAAAGGTCGGTGTCAATGAGATCTTTTTCAAAGGGGTAAAGCGTGAGGGTTTCAAACTGCAAAAATTTGCCGTACTCACTTTCACTGTGTGGCGTTACCATGATCAGGTTTTCCAGTCGGATGCCATATTTTCCTTCCTTGTAAAATCCGGGCTCGTTGGATTGAATCATTCCCACCTGCAAAGGATAATTTACCGCGGCGTTGGGTGTAATGCCCTGCGGGCCTTCGTGCACATTGAGGAAGTAGCCCACACCATGGCCGGTTCCGTGCCCGTAGTTTTTCCCTTTTTGCCACAGGGGCGACCTTGCCAGCACATCCAGGTGAAAGCCTTTGGTGCCCTCGGGGAATATGGCCAGTGAGAGCTGAATCATCCCTTTCAGTACCAGGGTGTAATCTTTAACTTCCTCCTCGGTGGGTTTGCCCAGGCTGAGGGTACGGGTAATGTCAGTAGTGCCATCCAGGTATTGTCCGCCCGAATCCAGCAGCAGCAGGCCCTCGGGTTTGAGCGTATAGGCTGATTCGGGGGTGGCGCTGTAATGGATGATGGCCCCGTGGTCTTTGTATCCGGCAATGGTTCCGAAGCTGTTGCCCGCATATCCTTTTTGCTGTGCCCGCAGCGAGGTGAGTTTCTCGTCTAAGGTTACCTCATTGATTTCCTGTTTGCCCAGGTTTTCTTCCAGCCAGCGGAAGAATTTTACCAGGGCCACGCCGTCTTTGGTAAATGCATTTTCCATGTTTTTTACCTCTGTAGCATCTTTGCAGGCTTTCAGCTGACTTACAATACTGAGGGTGTCGGTTTTTTTGCAGAGCACCGGAATACTCATGGATACGTGATGCGATGTTTTTGGGGCTGAGTAAATAATGCTGCTTCCCTGCTCCAATTCGCTCAAATACTGATAAATGGCTTCATAGGGTTTGAGATTTAGTCCTTCGCCTTCGAGTTTTTCTTTCAATCCCGCCGGGATTTTCTGTTCGTTGATGAAAAGGATAGCTTCCGTTTGCGATACCAGGGCATAAGCAATGAATACTGGGTTATAATCCACATCTGCGCCACGTAGATTAAGCAGCCATGCGATGTCGTCGAGGGCTGTGAACAGGTGATAATCGGCACTCTGGTTTTTCATTTCTTCGCGTACCAGGGCAATTTTTTCTGTCCTTGACTTTCCTGCATACTGGATTTCATGTTCGTACACCTCTTTAAGGCTTATAGGAGGCCGGTTGTCCCATATTTTTCCCGGCAGGTCGTAGGAGCAGTTGATGCTGATTTCATTTGAAGCAAAGCGGGTTTTCATCATAAGGGTAAGGGCCTGGGAGAAAACATGGCCATCCATGCCTACCACGCTGCCTCTGGCAAGGTTTTCCTCCAGCCAGTCTACATATTCCGGAGTGTGCGGTATTTTGAGTTTAACCAGTTCAATGCCGGAGTTTTTTAATTCTTCTTCTGCTTGTATGAAGTAGCGAGAGTCGGTCCACAGGCCGGCAAAATCAGCCGTTACCACCACTGTGCCGGCAGAGCCGGTGAAGCCTGAAAACCATTCGCGGGTTTTCCAGTGGTCGGGAATATATTCGCTTTGATGGGGATCAGTGGGGGGGATGATATAGGCAGCAAAACCATGTTCTGCCATGAGTGAACGCAATGCGGAAAGTTTTTCCTGTGTTGTCATAATCTATTGCTGTTTTATAAGTTGATTTGATACTGTATTTTGCGGTTGCTAAAGGCTTTGGCATTTAGTAAAGGGTAAAGGTACAAAACAGATTGAATAATTAAAGGAGACAGAATGCCGGCAGCTTTGGGGCTGGCATTCTGATGCAATGGCAGGGAAAGTTGAGAATTGTAAGGGGTATAAAGCAGTAATGGGAATGATTCTGTTCGAACCATTCCCATTTCACTTTGGAAAATCCGGGTCTTCCGTAGCGTCAGGCTACTGTTATTGTGGCCGGCATACAATGCAGCGGGGTTTGTGCCCGTGAATTGCAGCCCATGGCAGTCTTGAAATACCCGCTAAGGCAAATCAGAACTGCTGTCCGATGGCCATACCTTTCGGTAAAGCTTCCCGGACAAAGTGTCATGTGTGTGAGCCTTTACGAAAGAGGATTCTTCTATTAAAATCTTTTCCTTTTGCTTACCTTCTCTTCAAAAAAAAGTATGCTTTCAGTCAAGACTGTGATAAAAAAATCTCATTCTAGCGGGCAAGTTCATGTTCCGGGGGAAGCAAAAACTTCAATAGTACCGAAAAAAATTCCGGGGAAAAGTTTCCGGCATACTGTCACTGACTCAATCGTTAAAAGAACGCGTAGCAATCTTTGGCAGATTAACCTTTATCCCTTGCTCCGGTTTTACCCGGCTTTCAGGATTCAGGACTTTGGCTTCCTCGGCAAGCAAACCCTGGGGTTTGAAAGAGTTGGTCGAAATTCAGCTAAGAATATTTTCCTTCTCCTTGTTTTTGGAAGCGGCCTTTTATCGCTTACCTGATGATTCAAATATAGCATCAGAAAGTATTGCAAACCAAGTTTTTCTGCCCGTTTTTATTGGCGGCTTTTTAACAGGGGTTATCAACAATTGTTAATATCTCTGCATGCCTAAATGGATGCGACCAGCAGGAATAAAGATGGGATGAAAAGCATAAGATATTAACAATGCGCAAAAATTATATATTAACACGTTTAGTTGAATTTGAGCGAAAAAAATCATTGTAAAGAGCAAAAAAAACGTCATAAATTTTAAAAGAAGAATGATTCTTCGTGGTTTTTTAATGAGAAATCAATTATGATTATCCGCAATATTGCCACAAGTTTTATTTGAATTGTTTTTAGCATGACCCACCCCCGGCCCCTCCCTGCTCTTAGGGAGGGGTGCCCGGGGGTGGGTCAACATATTTATCATTGAATAAACTATTCTTAATATCAGTACTGGCAAGAACGCAGATAAACAGAAAATCATTTCAAATCACTCCCCTTATTGTTGCTATAACTCTTAATGTTTATTAAAAATTCCCTATCTGAAAGTGCTAACATTGCCTTTGTTTTGATTTTCGTAATTTTGAGAGGTTAAAGTATTGTTAACAATACACTGAAAGAAATTATTTATTCCCGGTTTTATTTATCATTTTTTAAAACACTAAATATTATGTACAAACTACTTACTCTGTTTAAAGTGCTGATCCTTTGGGTTTTATTTCCCATGATGGCCAGTGCTTATGAAGATGCCAGGATGATGCGCTACCCCGATATCAATGGCAACCAGATTGTTTTCGTTTATGCAGGAAATATCTGGAGTGTAGATGCCAGTGGCGGAGATGCACGTCAGCTCACCAGCCATAAAGGGTTGGAACTGTTTCCGAAAATCAGCCCCGACGGGCAATGGATCGCTTTTTCTGCCGAGTACAGTGGCAGCAGACAGGTATATGTTATGCCTGCAAATGGTGGTACGCCTGAGCAGCTTACCTGGTATAATGATGTTGGCCCCATGCCACCCCGTGGTGGCTTCGACAACGTGGTGCTGGGCTGGACCTCCGACAGTAAAAACGTGTTCTTCCGCAGCAACCGTACCGAGTATGGCGACCGCATGGGACGCTACTATACGGTAAGCATTGAAGGCGGCTTTGAGCAGGAGCTCCCCATTCCTTACGGTGGATTTGCTGATCTTTCTCCCGACGATAACAAGGTCGCTTTTGCCTATGTTGACCGCGAGTTCCGTACCTGGAAAAGATACAAGGGAGGCCGCGCTTCCAATCTGTACATCTACGACCTGGTAAATAATACTTCTGAGCAGATTACCGAGTGGGTGGGTACCGATCATATTCCTACATGGTATGGCGATAAAATTTATTTCGCATCCGACCGCGACCTGTGGCTCAATATCCACAGTTATGATGTGAATACTAAAGAAGTTACACAACTTACCCATCATGACCGCTTTGATGTGATGTGGCCCAGTGGCAATAATGGCCAGCTGGTTTACGAAAGCGGCGGATATCTGTATAAATTAAACCTGGAAACAGGACAGGAAGAACGTGTGGTCGTTAATATCCGTTATGACAACCCCCATACCCTTCCACGAATTGCCAACGTAAAAGACCATATTCATAGCATGACTATTTCGCCTTCGGGCAACAGGGTGCTTTTTGATGCACGAGGCGATATCTTTTCTGTACCTGCCGGTGATGGAACCATTCAAAACCTGACTAACACCCAGGGGGTGCGTGCCGTATACCCGGCCTGGTCGCCCGATGGGAAATGGATTGCCTACTACAGCGATGAAACCGACGAGTATGAGGTGTATCTGCTGGAAAACAAGGAAGGCGCACAGCCTCGCAAGGTAACCTCCGGTTCAAAAGGATGGAAGTACCAGCCCCAATGGTCTCCCGACAGTCGCTACCTGGTGTTCTTCGACCGCAGCATGAAGCTTCAGTTGCTGGATGTGAATTCAGGAAATATCCAGGTTATTGATCAGCCCGGTACATTCGAAATGCGATCATATAACTTTTCGCCCGATTCACGCTGGGTGGTTTATACCAACAGCAATACAAACGGACAAAGCTCAGTGTGGGTGTATAATATTGCCAGCCGTGAGCGTCATCAAATGACTGATTATACTTTTTCCGATACCAACCCCGTTTTCTCCAATTGCGGTAACTATATCTTTTTTACATCAAACCGCGATTTCAACCTCGCTTTTTCGAGCTTTGAGTTCAACTATCTGTACAACAATGCCACCCGCATTTTTGCCCTGCACCTTACCAATGACACTCCCCGCTTGTTTGAACCCGTTGAAATGGTGGAAAAAGCAGAAGAAAGCAACGACAACAACACTGCAGATCGCAGCGATAATGTAAGGATTGATTTTGAAAATACCGACCGCCGCATTGTGGCCTTCCCCTTATCGGCAGGCAGTTACTGGGGCTTGCAGGCCGTTGACGATGGACTGGTGTATTTCAATGATGCCGGTATGCAGCTTTACAAGTATAAAGAAAAGAAAAACGAAACCATCATGGCCGGTGTGCGCAGTGGTATCGTATCGGCCGATGGCAAGAAGTTCCTGTATTCGCACCGCGGCGATTATGGCGTTGCCGACCTGCGCCCGGGCCAAAGTGCCGGCGATGGCAAGCTCAATCTCGACAACATGACCATGCGCATTGAACCCCGCAAAGAGTGGGAACAGATTTTCCGCGACGGATGGCGCATTTACCGCGACTTCTTCTACGTGGGCAACCTGCACAATGTGGATTGGGATGAATTCTATGAAAGATACGCAGAGATGCTTCCCTATGTTAATCACCGCTTCGATCTGGATTACATGTTCGGGGAAATTATCGCCGAAACCAACACCGGTCATGCTTATGTGGATTATGGTGATTTCGAAAGAGTTGACCGTATTGAAACCGGTTTGCTGGGTGCCGAACTTACCGTTGACAGGAGTAATAACCGCATCGTAATCAGCAAGATTTACGAAGGGGAAAACTGGGATAGCTCACGACGTTCTCCTCTTACCATGCAGGGTATGGATATCCGTGAGGGTGATTTCCTGATTGCCATCGAAGGCAACAATATTACTGCAAATCACAATCCTTACCGTTTCCTTGAAAACCGTGTGGATATGGCTACCCGTATTACCGTTAGCGACAGGGCCGACGGACGCAACCCACGTACTTTTACCGTACATCCAATTGGAAATGAAGCCGAACTCAAATACCTGAACTGGGTTAATGAGCGCAGAAGAATGGTGGATGAGCTCTCAGGAGGTCGCATCGGTTACATTCACCTGCCCAACACGGCCCAGGACGGAAACCGTGAATTGCACCGGGGCATGTATGCCTACCATGATAAAGAAGCCCTCATTATCGACGACCGCTTCAATGGTGGTGGCTTTATCCCTGACAGGATGATTGAAATGCTCACCCGCGAAACACATGCGTATTGGCACCGCCACGGACTTGATCCTATGCGCACACCCGCTGTGGCACACGATGGTCCCAAGGCGATGCTTATTAATCAGTTCGCTTCCTCAGGTGGCGATGCGCTGCCCTATTTCTTCCGTCAGAAGAACCTGGGAACCATTATCGGTACCCGCACATGGGGAGGATTGGTTGGAATGACAGGAAACGCCCGCCTGGCAGACGGCGGATACATTGGTGTACCCCGCTTTGGTATCTACAACCAGGAGGGTGAGTGGATTGTGGAAGGTGTAGGGATTTATCCTGATATCGAAGTCGTTGACGAACCCCATCTTGTAGCCCAGGGCAAAGACCCATCCATTGAAAAAGCTGTGGAAGTGCTGCTGAAAAAACTGGAAGAAAATCCGGTGAGGCCCTGGATTGTTCCCCAGGATCCCGACAGATCTCAATGGATTGAAATTGAAATAGAATAATCTGAAATTATTTTCGGATTAAAGAGGCTGTCTCAAAAGCCAGCTGTTAGCAGGACGCTGAGCCTGTCGAAGCGGGAATCTGACTGATAATCAGAAGTCGTTTCGGCATGCTCAACAACCGGTTGGCACTTTTGAGACAGCCTCTTTTTTGTTGGCATTTGCGCAGGTTTGAAGAATGCCCGGTTTGATAAATTGGCGTATTTTTATTATATTCGTCAAAAACATGTGTCTTTTGAATTTTTATTCAATCGTTTAAGCGAAATATTTCGCTGTTTGGCATGTAAACTTTTAAAATCGCGCGATTATGTATGGACATACTTACTCTTTCCGCCAACATACTAAAATCGAGGCCCTCATTTTTGACCTCGATGGCGTAATTACCCAAACCCGCAAAACCCACAAAAAAGCCTGGAGACTGATGTTTGACAAGTTCTTTCAGGAGAAAGGGATAGTGCAGGACTCTATGAGTGAAAATGACTATCTGGAATATATCGATGGCAAACCTCGCTACCAGGGGATAAAGAGCTTTCTGCATGCACGGGGTATTGAATTGCCCTTCGGAGATCCTGATGATGAACCCGGCCTCGAAACTATATGTGGCCTGGGTAATATCAAAAATAAGTTTTTTAATGAGATACTGGAAAAGGAGGGTGTAGATGTTTATCCCGACGCTTTAAAAAAACTCAAAAACTGGAAAGATGAAGGAATCAAAACCGCCATCGTTTCTTCCAGTAAAAACTGTGAAAAGATTATTGAAGTTACCGCCATCGCACATCTTTTTGATGCACGGGTGGACGGGGTTGTCTCAGAGGAAATCGGCTTAAGTGGCAAACCTGACCCCGATATTTTTACCGAAGCTGCCCGGCGCCTGGGAGTAAAACCTGAAAACTCTGTGGTATTTGAAGATGCCAACTCGGGCGTAAAAGCCGGACAAAGAGGATTTTTTGGCCTGGTGGTAGGTGTAAACCGTTTCAACAACAAAGAAGCACTGTTGAAAAATGGTGCCGACATCACCATCGACAGCTTTTATGACATAGACCTGCAGGATGAGCAAATCCTTGAAGAGTATTTTTCACGGCAAGGCCAATCCATTTTTCCCGGTGGAAGCGGGATTTTTGAGTTGTTGAAAAAAAAGAAGCCCGCCATATTTCTGGATTATGATGGTACGTTAACACCCATCGTTTCACGCCCTGAAGATGCGGTGATATCGGAAGAAATGAAACAAACCCTGCGGGAACTGGCTCAAACATTTACCGTGGCCATCGTTACCGGTCGCGATAAGGAGGATGTGGAAAACCTGGTGGGGCTCAAAGATTTGGTTTATGCTGGCAGCCACGGATACATTATTACCGGACCCGATGGACTGAAGATGGAACACCCGGAATCGGAAAAAATTATCCCCAGGATGGATGAGATAGAAAAGGAAGTGGAGGCTTACCTCAAGGAACACACCAAAGGCACACAAGTAGATCGAAAGCGCTATGCCATAGGATTGCACTTTCGTAATGCCCGCCCCGAGGACGAAGAGAAGGTGATGCAGCTGGTGGATGAGATGCTGGAAAAATTTCCCGGTCATAAAAAAGGGGAAGGAAAAAAAATCGTGGAAATAAAACCCGATACCGACTGGCACAAAGGCAAAGCTGTAGAATGGATAATGGATGCCCTGCAGTTGAGCGATAAGGATGATGTAATTCCTGTTTTTATCGGAGATGATATTACCGACGAAGATGCCTTTGAAGTGCTTAAGGAAAAAGGTATCGGGATACTGGTGGGAGGACACGGGCAGAAAACACATGCTACATATGCCCTGAAAAATGTATTTCAGGTGAGAGCGTTTTTTAACCAATTGCTGGAAATGTACAAAAAAGAGAAGTGATGAGCGACAACTGGACGGTAGTATATGATGGCTTCAACCCTAAAGATCACCCTTTGCAGGAGGCGCTTTGCACCCTGGGAAATGGTTATTTTTCCACAAGGGGAGCCTTTGAAATGGAGCAAAACAAGAATAAGGGAAAGAGAAAAGGAAAAGAATGGAACTACCCGGGCACCTATCTTGCCGGAGGTTACAACCGTATGCAGTCGAAGGTGCAGGAAAAAACCATTGAAAATGAAGATTTGGTAAACTGGCCCAACTGGTTATACCTTACTTTCCGGATTCATAACGAAGAATGGATGGATTGGGAGGCATTAGAGATTCTGCACTATGAAACCCACCTGCACTTGAAACAGGGTATTCTGGAGCGGAAAATGAAATTCAGCGACAGCAGCGGCCGCCAAACCGCTATTACCAGCCGTCGCCTGGTGAGCATGGACAACCCCCACGCCGCTGCTATCCAATGGAAATTTACTCCCCTCAACTGGGAAGGGGAGTTGACTCTGCGTTCGGGTATTGACGGACACATTATCAATAATAATGTGGAGCGCTACAGTGACCTTAACCAAGATCACATTGAAGTGCTGGAGTGCGGGCATTTTAACGACAGCAGTGCCTACCTGCAAAGCCGGAGCAAGCAGTCGCAGATTATTGTGGCACAGGCCATCAGGACTCATATTTACCAAAACGACAAGAAACTGCCGGTAAGCCAGGAACCCATTAAGGAGGATATGTGTGCAGGAGGCGACTTCACCTTTAATGTCCGCAAGGGCGTTCCCTACACCATAGAAAAGATTGCTTCTTTCTTTACTTCGCGCGACATGGCCATTGCCGATCCACTCACGGAGGCCCGCACCCTTATAAACCGGGCAGACTCCTTTGCGCTGCTGGAAGAAAGACATGCCTATGCATGGGAGCATATTTGGCAGTATAATGATATAGAACTGAAAACTTCCGAAGGTCTGGATCAGCTGGTTACACGTCTGCATATTTTTCATCTCTACCAGACGGTCTCATACAACAGCATAGACTACGATATCGGCATTCCGGCCAGGGGCTGGCATGGAGAGGCCTATCGCGGGCATATCTTCTGGGATGAGTTATACATTCAGCCTTTTATCGACCTGCATCACCCTCAGCTTTCCCGCTCCCTGCTCATGTACCGTTTTCGCAGGTTGCCCGAAGCCAGGGAGGCTGCCACGGAAAAAGGCTTCAGGGGCGCCATGTACCCCTGGCAGAGTGGCAGCAATGGCCGGGAGGAAACCCAGAAGATTCACCTTAACCCCAAATCGGGGCGCTGGCTGCCCGATGTATCGCATCTGCAATACCACATCAATGCAGCAGTGCCCTACAATGTATGGCACTACTACCAGAGTACCGGCGATATGGACTTCCTGCTCTCGCATGGTGCTGAAATCATCCTGTCAACGGCTGTGTTCTGGTCGTCCATCGCCAGTTTTAACAGCGAAAGAGGGCGGTATGAGATACTGAAAGTCATGGGGCCTGACGAATACCATACCCACTATCCGGATGCAAAAGAAGACCAGCCCGGGCTCAATAACAATGCCTACACCAATGTAATGGCCGTATGGGTTATAGAACATGCCTTGCAGGTGTTGGATTTGCTGGATGAGGACTGTTGCAAAAACCTGCAGCAAACCGTGGGATATACCCAAAAAGACATTGTACGCTGGAAAGACATCATTCGTAAAATGTATGTCCCTTTTCAGGACAACATCATTATGCAATTTGAGGGGTATGAAAAGCTTAAGGAGCTCGACTGGGATCGTTATCATAAAGAGCATGGCC
>SLOR01000080.1 GCA_007132395.1 Bacteroidales bacterium | reverse complement strand
GTAAAACATCGGCAGTATGTAAAGTTGCCAATATCGGGATATTCTGACTGATGGGATTTTTCTCCTTCAGGCAAAGGGCACAACAAAATTGATTGTGCTGGGAGGTGGGATTAATAACCACAAACCCGGAAAGGGGGCAACATGCACTCTCATCTGATGGATTTTGTTCAGTGTCCCGTGTTTCATCATGATGATCGATACAGCCCTGATGCTCAAAACACACCTGGTCCTCATGATGGTGGTGAGGAATCATCTCGTGGGCCAGCAGGATGGTGTGGGCCAGGAAGAGAAACAGGATGTATATTAGTTTTTTAAGCATACCGTTGCTGAGAAAAAACAAAAGTAAAATATTTTTCTATACAGATGGATTAAGATTATTGTTTTTATGAGTAAGCGGCTCTCAACTCCGTTAGTTAAAACTGACAGCAATGGATAGGTGTACTACCCGGTATCCATTGCTGTTCAGCGGAATGGAAAAATGTTGCTACAACCCAAGGGCCATGAGCTCCACCAGGACAAATAGTTGAGAACAAAAAAAGGTGTTGCCTGATTTTCAGACAACACCAAAAATATAAAACATTTCTTTAATTATTCTCTCATTGAATTTGATTCCTCCCTGATGGCCCTGAACTCAGTGCCCTCTCTCCATTGTGGCCAGTCAGTGCTGTTTGCAAGCTCGTAACCCACTTCATAAAACAACCAGAGGTTTTGGTGCAGCCCTCGCCAGTCCCACAAATCATGCACCACATCTGTAGTGGCGTGGTACCTGCTTTCCTGATCTTCATTAACCATTGCAGCGTATTGCTCATCTCGCCCTATAAAGTCGTTTCCGCTGTTGGCATAAATCATGGGTACACCTACCTTAACAAGGTTAAAGTGGTCGGAGCGATAAAAATATCCGCGTTCGGGGTGATCTTCCTGCACCAGGGTCCGGTTTTGATCACGGGCATGGCGCTCCAGGTAATCCTGCATCTCCGACATGTTGTAGCCAATAACGCTGATATCGTGAGTAGGGCCGTAAACATTCAGTCCGTCAATATTAATTCCTCCCACGGTAAGTTCAACGGGGAACAGCGGGTTTCGCGCGTAATAATCGGAACCTATCAGCCCGGATTCTTCTGCCGTAACGGCAATAAATACTACCGAGCGTTTGGGTGCCGGATCGAGGGATGCGAATTTTTCCGCTATGGACATTATCGCCGCAGTTCCGGTGGCATTATCAATGGCACCGTTGTAAATTTTCACGCCCTCGGGGGTAACCTCTTTACCCAGATGATCCCAGTGAGCCATGTATATAATGGTTTCTTCAGGACGCTCAGAGCCTTCCACGTAACCTGCGATATTGTAAGAATCGGATTGGGAGTATCGTGAATCAAAGCTCAAGCTAAGGTTCATACCCAGAGAGAACGGTTGAAAATCGGAACTCAATGCCATTTCTTTCAACTGGCTGAGCGAAAACCCGGCCCTGTCGAAAAACAGTGCGGCGGCATTGTTGTGCAGCCATCCTTCCACCAGCACAGTGGGTTCGCCATTTTCGCCACCAACCCTGTATTGCGGCCCCGACCATGAGTTGCGTACCACATCCCATCCATAGCCTGCCGGACCCGTTTCATGTACGATTAAAACGGCAGCAGCACCTTGACGGGCGGCTTCTTCATATTTGTAGGTCCATCGCCCGTAATAGGTCATTGCTTTACCTGTGAAGAGACCAGGGTCTTCCAGCTCGTATCCGGGGTCATTAACAAAAACCACGACTGTCTTCCCTTCAACATCAATCCCTTCATAATCGTTCCAGCCAAATTCAGGGGCAACAATACCATACCCTGCAAATATCATTTCACTATCCTCCAGGCTAACACTGTTCTGCAAGCGGCTGGTGCCCACAATCATATCGTCCATGTAGGCAAATTCAAGTTCAACCTCTTCTGCCCGTATTTGCAAAGGAGAGAAGTTTTTTCCTTCTATTTCAATGAGTGGTACAGCTTGCCGGAAGCTATTTCCGTTGGCAGGCTTCAAACCCATACGGCGAAATTCGGCTTCAATATACGCCTTGGTCTTTTTTCCTCCGGGTGTGGTGGGGGCACGTCCTTCAAATTCATCGGAAGACAGGGTTTTTACATAACGTTCGTATTGGGTATCAAAAACAGGAATGTCTATAGTTTCCGGTGCCTGACATGAAGATGCCAATATAGAAATACCCGCAATAACAAAAGGTAAAAGAATCAGATTAAAAAATTTTCGTTGCATGTTTCAGTAAGTTTTAGGTTTATCAAGTAAAGCTAACAAGATAAAACGGAGATTGTTGAATTATGGCTAATGGCAATAACCGGCACATACTCATCCGAAGTAGGAATAACCGTTTTCTGAACGTCTTTATGCATAAGCCCTGGCCGGGCATAAAAAATCTTAAAATAAAAATATTATATTCGTCACAGCTAAATCCATCGGTAGTATAAAAAGAATCTCCCGTGAGCTTAGAAATTATTCTGGTATTTCTGATTCTGATATCAGCCCTGGTGTTGTTTTTCACCAACTGGGTTCGTATGGACATTGTGGCTCTCATGGTGCTGAGTGTGCTAACCCTCACAGGGTTGATTACCCCTACCCAGGCCCTCTCGGGTTTTAGCAATCCCGCGGTTATTACAGTGTGGGCCATGTTTGTACTAAGTGCGGCACTGTATCAGACAGGAATTGCCCGTATTATTGGCAGGCAGGTACTCAACATGGCCGGCACCAGTGAGTGGAGGATGATTTTTGTTATTATGCTTACATCCGGGCTGTTGTCGGCAGTAATGAACAACATCGGTGT
>SLOR01000143.1 GCA_007132395.1 Bacteroidales bacterium | reverse complement strand
CCTGGGCAATGGCTGGGAAGACCAGACCGTGCACGGCAACCCCCGGGAAGTTAGGCGGAAAGCCCTGCGCATGGGATCTAATATATTGCAGTATGTTTTTAACCGGGAGTGAGCAGAGGAGGATGATGAATCATGAATGTTGGGGCAAGCGCCTCTTATGATCCTGGCGTAACCTCTGCGCCTTTGCGTGAAGGAAATCTGGTTATTAGCTACACTCCCTGCCTTTGGTTTGATCTTTTTGACCTCACGCAGAGGCGCAAAGGTGCGCTGAGGTGTTTTGAGGATTAAAATTTAACTCAGGAAGAAATCTCCCTGCCTCCCTGTCTCCGCGGTAAAACCGTTCTCCCTTTTCCGGTCTCCTTTACCATAGCTTCATGCAAAGCCGCAAAGGTGCGCTGAGGATCTTTTCCAATTATTAACCTTATTCCCCTCAAATAATCTCCCCGCCTCCCTGTCTCCGCGGTAAAATTCCCCACACCTCATTCCCCACACCTCATCCCTCACACCCCAAACCTCTAATAATAAATCCCTCCAACCAAATAACCCTGCACATAGTCCGTTACGCCCAGCTCAAGGGTATGAAAGGGTGTGCTGTAGCCAATGGATTTTAGCTTTTCCATGTTGGCCTGGGTAAAATACTGGTACTTGTCGCGGATGTCGGCCGGGGTATCAATAAATGAAATTTTGGGTTTTTTTTCCAGTGCGGTAAAGGTGGTCTTTGCCAGGTCGTAAAAAGTGCGTGCCTCACCGGTGCCCAGGTTGTAGATGCCGGAGTTACGCTTATGCATCATCAGGAAATAACACACGCTTACTACATCTTTCACGTAAACAAAATCGCGCAGCTGCTTGCCGTCTTCAAACCCTTCCTTGTGCGAACGGAAGAGCTTCATGCTGTCGGTCTGCTGTATCTGGTTGTAGGTGTGGAATACCACCGAGGCCATTCTCCCTTTGTGGTATTCATTGGGGCCGTACACATTGAAAAATTTCAGGCCTGCCCAGAAATACGGCTTCTTCTCCTGTTGCAGTGCCCATTTATCAAATTCGTTTTTACTTTCTCCATAGGGATTTAGTGGGGTGAGCTTGTCTACAATATCGTGCTGGTCGTTGTAGCCCAGCTCCCCGTCGCCATAGGTGGCGGCAGAAGAGGCATACACCATGGGTAGGTCATAGTCAACGCAGGCCTGCCACATTTTTTTGGAGTAATTGAGGTTGAGTTTGTCAAAAATCTCTTTGTTAAACTCGGTGGTGTCGGTGCGGGCACCCAGGTGGAAAATGAAGTTAACCTGCCGGTGGTTTTCCCGCAGCCACTCAAAGAAAACCTCCCGGTCGATTTTTTGACGGTAAATTTTGTTTTCCAGGTTCTTGTTTTTTTCCGGGCGGGTAAAATCATCCACCACTATAATGTCTTTATATCCTTTATTGTTGAGTTTGTTTACAAGACAACTTCCAATAAATCCTGCGGCTCCGGTTACGATAATCATGTTATGGGGTGTTTGGTATGTTAATGCGTTGAAAGGTTGAAAGGTTTGTTTTTTTATTGTTGAATTGTTGAATTGTTTAGTTGTTGGATGGTTGAATGGTTTTCGGGGTTGCAAAGGTAAGAGATTTCATGCTTTTGACTGCTTGTTTTATAGGGATTTCACTTCGTTCAACTTCGCTCCGCTCATCCTCAGCCTCAATCCCGAATCCTTTCAGTCTCGGGACTTCGCTTCGCTCAGCCTCAGCCTCAATCCCGAATCGTTCTGTTCCCGGGACTTCGCTCCGCTCAGCCTCATCACTCCATCAACACCTGCAAAATCACCTTATTTAGGTTTTCGATGGCCGTGGGGATGCTCCACCTGTCGGTATCTTTCGGTTCCACGTAGTTGGATATAGCTCTGATTTGCGCGCAGGGGATGTCCTCGGCAAAGCAGGCAAAGAAAAAGGCTGCCCCCTCCATGCTTTCGGTGGCTGGGTTGCAGCGTTTCATAATTTTTTCCATGCTGCGGTTGGTGGTATGGGCACGGTTTACCGTGATGCCTTTTACCGTTTTTAACCCTTTGATGGTTTTGCTTTTGATGGGCATTTCATTCACCAGCAATCCGTCTTTGAAGGGGAAGTAATTTTCCTCCAGCAATTTTAAGTCAATAAGCGATAGCAGGTATTCTCCCTGATCGGTACCGGGCTCGGGAAACTGATCCTGGGTAATATGTACCACTTGTCCCAGTTCCAGGTTGCGATCGAAGCCCCCGGCGATGCCCAGGTTAAGGGCTCCGTCGTATTGATTGGCCGAAAGGGCTTTGCCCATCAAAAATGCTGTGGGTACCATGCCAACCCCGGTAGTAAGTACATCGATTTCTATTTTATTGAGGGTGTAGCGGTTTATCTGGGCATTTACCCGCTCTTTGAATCTCATATGCGCCAGCAGGGGCTTAATCTCCAGTGTGGTAGCAGATACAATAAGTAGTTTCATGGTATATACTTGATTTGTGTTTGCAGGGTAAATATACTAACAAATGTTCTTTGTGCATGATTCATGCGAGAGAATCATGGGGTGAAAAATAAAATAATGAATTTGTTATGTGTGCTTGATGAATGCTGCAAAATCGAATAAGTTAAAATAGCGTTAAAATACAAGCTAAAAAGCCCGGTGAAAACATCCTGAAATGGTTTGTAAAAATAACCCGATTGCCGGCGGGCCTGCTGTCGGTGGATATAACTTCAGCCGTTTAAATAAGTATTATGACTCTGAAATGGGTTAGATGTAGCACAATGTGCGAGCAGATAAATAGTGTTTGTATGAAGATGAAAATGGGGTGAAACGGATAGTATGTTGTTTTTACGGTTTTGCTCCGCAACCTTTACCGATTAACCTCTAAGTACCTTTACGATAAGCCTAATCAGGGTTTGCTTATAGTTGTCTTAGGTGTTATTTGGAGAAAATGAATACGAAAAATAACTATATTATGTAAGTGATTTGTATGCAGGCAATTAAGTAAAACTCCCAATTGTATTAAGGTTTTAAAAAATATACATTTAATCATAAAAAAAAAGAATTAGGGCTAAAAAAACAATATATATAACGAAAAGAGAGGATGGTGTTAGTATGGGGGTAAGGAAAATATAGTTTACGCTTACCTTTTTATTGTGTCAGGAAATGTGAGAAGGATTGTTGGTGTATTATTCACGTATTGCAACCCGCACTTTTTTTTGTGAAAAGAGTGTTTGCTCGGCCCTTTCCGGGGTCTGGCAGATAGCGTTAGAGAAATATTAATATTCAACTAAAGAAAAAATGAGATGAAAACAATTTACAAAATCAGAGGCTCATGCTGGCGCATGCTCCTTGTTGCTTTATTCTTGATCTCTGCCTTTACGGCAGCTGCTGAGTGTCCCGACGGAACTCATCTTGGAGTTCATCCCTCGACCATTGGAGGGAACCCTACATTTAATGATGATGCGAATTATGCCTGCGGACCTTTTGTGAAATTTGACCCTCCTGCATCGGGTACTTATAATGTTCCGGGCGGTACCATTACTTTTGAAATTTACAAGAAAGACGGATGCGACTGGGAGTTGCTTAGGTGGAGCAGTACGGGCATAGGCATGAAAAAGGTCATGATAAAGGGTGGACCAGCTTCCACGCTTTATGATTATGAACATTTTGGCCCTGCTTATCCCACCGGTGATGAGGACCTGCACGCTCCTTTTGGAGGTGGTGCCGGGGTTTACGGTATAAGTCACGTGGAGTTCTGTTATTTTGAATTCCCACCTCCTCCTCCCACACCCCCTTCCTGTGATATAGTGGGACCTGATTTTCTATGTCTAAATTCTAATGGTACTTTCGAGGCCTTTACGGATATCATGCCTCCTGAAGATGCTAATTTTGCATGGAAGCTGATCGATATCAATAATGAAACTAATGCTTCTATTGTTGGGCCGGTAAATAATAAAACCTTAGAAGTAAACTCCGGCGATATTCCTGGAACCTTTCAGGTGGAGGTTACCGTTAGCTACTTTGATAATGGCGTTGAGGTAAAATCTGTTTGTTCCAAAAGTGTAACAATTTACCCAGAGCCCAAAGCCGTGGCAAGCAATTCAGGGCCTGTCTGTTATGACCAGACTGTAATTTACCTGAATGAGACAGGTGGTGATGCTGTTTCCTGGGCATGGACCAGTAACGGTAATGCGAACTTTGATGATGCCAGTATTCCTAATCCTAAAGTAACTGATTTTATAGACGGCGAGATATTCACTGTAGAGATTGTTGATGAAAATGGCTGTAAATCTAAAGATGTAACCACTGTAACAGTATGGCCACAGCCAAGCTGTGTAGTTGAACCTACTACACCTGAGGTTTGTGGAAATATGGGTGGCTCTGCGACTGTTGAAATATCCGGAGGTACTAAGCCATATAAGGTGAGGCTTGCCCTGGATGATCCCTGGATTCTCCTTGGAGAATTGGAAGACTCCTATGTTTTTACAGGTTTGGCAGCGGGTAATTACACTGTCTATATTGAAGATGCTAATGGCTGTAAAACTTCATGTGATGTTATTATTATTGAAGTGCCCTGCGAACCCACCTGCGAATCAGCCTGGGCCAAGGCAGAGGAAGGTAGTATATGCTTTATTGAGGATGGTTTCAATAACTGGGGATGGACTAATCCGTTCAGCCAGAGTAATGTCACCCATCGATTGGATCTTTGGGCTGATGCCGGAGGATGCATGCCGGGAACTCTTGTAGGATATGTTTACATGACTTATTATAATAATCAGCTTACAGTAAGATATGAACTGGCAGCTGGTTTTACAATGGATATTGTTCATATCTACTATGGATCCGGAAAATATCCATTGTTGCCGAATCGCAGGCCTACTGTAGCTCCTGGTCAATACACCTATGGAGAGATGCTGGATAATGCAACGTATTTTGAAAAAACCTTTACAAATGTTACCGGCAATATTTGGGTCATCGCTCATGCTGTGGTTTGCGGCGCGTTTGAATACGACGAAACTACAATGGAAGACTTCGCTGTCAAGAGTTCCGGTGTAGAACTTACTGTAGTGCCCAACCCCTTCAGAGATCACGCTCAGATTATTGTAAGCTCCGGAGCGGATATGCAAATTGCCGTTGAAGTGTACAATATCAATGGTGCCAGGGTGGCTGTGCTTTACGAAGGTATGATTTTCGAAAATGATATCCGTACCATTAACTACGAGGCAGAGGGACAATTTGCCGGTACTCAATTCTATATGGTGGTGGTTCGTACCCCCTATGGCATCAGTGCCAGGAAAATCCTTCAAAGCAGGTAGTTTGCTTTTTTAAATTTATTGTTTTCATAGTAGCCCCGGCATAGTCCGGGGTTTTTTGTTTGTTAATGAGGCGTGTATGGTGTCTTAAAAGCAAGATGTTATTCGGAGGCTGAGCATTTCTAATGGCTCACTGTGCCACTTGGCAAAGCGGTAGTCTGACTGAAAATCAAAAGTTGTTTCCGCAGGTGGGAGGGTGAGTTAACCGAACCCCTCTGCAACTGGCAGGCATTTTAGAGACAGCCTGTTTTTATACCTTATCTGTAAAGGTGCCAATTGTTGAAAATGTGATGCAATGCAGGTATAATTCGATTAAGGATGAAAAAAAACATATAATCCGCCAGGGAGGATTGGGTTTTCGTCGGGAAAATAAAATTCCCGATTTCTAAACAGGGCGTTTTTTACACGCATTTTACTCCGGGGAAAGAGAGGGGATTTTGATCTGCCCACCGGCAGATGAGCCTGCATCGGTAAATTTCAACAAGCCGATTTAGGTCCGTAAAAGCTGCAATATGTTATTGTGTTTATGCGTGTGCAGCTAAAAAGGCAAACAGGCACGTAAAAGCATAAAAAGAATCGTTTAATGGTCAAAAAGAAAAAACAAAACAATGATAAATATTAATGAGATGTTTTGTTTGTCATTTGCTACCGCTAAAATCCTGGTGGGCGGTTACATACCCTTATCTAAGTGAAAAGTGAAACAACTGTTTAGTGTAAAACCTTGCAGAATATAATGGTAATTCTCTATAAGGGGCTAAGTTATAGATGCTAACACATGTAGGGTTATACATATAAAGATATTTAGGCGAAAGTACGAATTGATTTTTCTGTCTTCTAAAATTAAATTTATTATAGAAAAAAGCCTGCATGACAAAATAAAGTGTTGTTTAATCGAATATGCAGGCGGCACAAATCAAACCAAACTATTATAAACTAAATGAAAGAAGACGATGAAAGCTAATTACAAAATCGGAGGACTATGTTGTAGTATGTTCCTCTTTGCGTTAAGTGTGGTATTTACGCTGTCCATTGTAAGTCCTCAGGCAGCGATGGCCCGGATGGTAGCAATGGAAATTGCCGCTTCCTGTAATGACGATGACCCCTCAGGATTGAATGTGACTCCTTTAACAGTGCCGGGCAACCCCGGTGTAGGGGCCTATTGCACCCCTGATGCATTCCGTATAAATTTTGGCAGTGGTGCCGGTGAGCTACCTGCTGTGTCCGGGTGGTTTGATATTCCGGGTGGACAAATTTTCCTGGATTTCTACAATTCTCCTTGTGGACCTGCTTTCGACTGGGTAGCAGGCCCGGGTATTGTGATGGAGGTGATGGTGGTCAAGGGAGGTCCCAATGCTAATGTGTATGATTATGTAGCAAACGGTTTGGCACCCACTGAGGATACCTATTTGCATTCGCCCCTTGCGGGTGGTGGAACCTATGCGGGTGTCAGCCATATTGACTTTTGTTATGATTTTCTGCCTCCTGAGCCTACTCCTATATTTTGCTTTGTGGAGGTTACCAACGATGTTACCTGTTTTGGAGGCGATGATGGCGAACTGGTAGTAACCATTGACGGAGGAACAGAACCATTTTCGATTAAACTCAATGGCGTACTGCTTGCAGATAATCTTACAGAGGCAGATTTCCCTTACACAGTAGGCGGGCTTATGGCTGGTTTCTATGAAGTAGAAATTACTGACAGTTTTGAGGATGATAATCAGATTGCCATTTGCTTTGATGATATTGATGACCCAGGCTTTAATCCTCCTGTGCTTGCCTGTGAAGATGGTTCTTCAGGCCCTTGCCCCGAAAACCTGTTAGCAGACTTTAATGCATGGAAAGCTTCACTGGGTGGATATACCGGTGGCACCGAACCTGTGGTAATCAGTTTTGAAGTTGACGGCCAGGTGGTAGATCTTGCTGATGTACTCCCCCCTGATTATTGTGGTGGCTCTGTAACCGTTGTTACCAAAGCGATTGATGCATGCGGGGTAGAGCGTGAAGTTTCCTGTACATTTACCGTGGAAGATGCCGATGAATTATTCGTGTTTGCACCCGGTAATGATGATTTGGATGCATGCGACTTTGAAAATCAGGCTGCACTGAACGAATACTTTGCAGATTGGCTGGCCGGATTCTATTTTGACGGAGGTTGCGACCCTCAAGAGTCAGGGCTCGAGGGCCATGTTGCCCCTGACCTTTGCGAAGGTGGTACCGTTACCGTAAATTACTCGGTAGATGACTTGTGTGATTCAGAGTCACTCACACGCACATTTACCCTTACCCCCATTTCTCCTGTAGCATGGGATCAGATGGAGTTGCCCGAGACTTACCTGGAGTTGGAATGTGATGAAGAAATTCCTGATATGGCTATTCTTACCGCTTCCAACAGTTGTGGACCGGTGCAGGTATTGATGGCTTCATCTATTGCTCTCGGAGAATGCCCCAATGAATACGAAATTAACCGCAGCTGGCGTGCAGTAGGTGTTTGTGGTGATGATGATGTAATTACTTACGCACAGAAGATTGTAGTGAAGGACACCAAAGGACCGGAGCTCGTTGGTGATTGGGTAACCTATTTGCCCTTCCTGTGCGGCGAAACCGTGGTGGTGCCAAGACCCGAATTCGAGGATAACTGCACCGAAATGGTAGAAACCGTTTGCGAGGTAGTGGGATATCCCGGTGCCGATTGCTACGCTTTTGAGTTTCCGGAAGGTGCGGAGGTACAGCTTAAGTTTTATGCTGAAGACGAATGCGGCAATGCTTCATTAGATTATTATGTTACTATCTACCTGGAGCCTTGCGAAGTGGAATGTGAAACTGCCTATGCACTGGGAAGCAATGCTACTTGCTTCATTGACGAAGGATTCGGTAACTGGGGCTGGACCAACTATATCGAAGGACCCGGTACCTATGTGTGGCCATTATGGGCTGCTGCCGGGCAATGTAATACCGATAACGGAGTACTGGCCGGTAGTGTCTCTGTAGAATATGATGTGTATGGTTTTGTAAATGTTACATTTAACCTGTTCCCCGGATTTACTCTTGAAGAAGAGCATGTATATGCAGGTTATTCAATGTTCCCTCTCCGAAGAAACGGAAGGCCAACCATTGCTCCCGGACAATACACTAATAATGGTCCCTTCTCAGGCGGTATTTATGTAATTGCTCACGCTGTGGTTTGCGGACATTTTGCAGCTGAAGTAGCTTCTTTGTCCGAATCAGAAAGCTTCACAGCTAAGGATGCCGGGGTGAACATGATTGTTACGCCCAACCCCTTCAGGGATCATGCTAAGATTACCATAAGTGCTGAAACCGATATGCAGATTGCAGTAGAAATATACAACCTGCAGGGTGCAAGGGTTGCTGTACTTTATGAAGGTATGATTTTCGAAAATGATACCCGTATTATCAACTACGAAGCTGAAAGACAGTTTGACGGTACACAGATATTCATGGTGGTGGTTCGCAGCCAGTATGGTATCAGTACCAGGAAAGTTCTTCAAACACGGTAATTTGTTTTCGTATTAATAAGCTTGTATTTACAAAAGCCCCGGCATTGTCCGGGGTTTTTTTATGCTAAATAGTTGGAGTTGTATGCAGAAAATCTGTAAACCAAGTGTAAATATCGATACGGAGCGAAAACAGAAAGACAGGTCTTCGTGGAGAAAATTTTATAAATTTAAAATACACGAATATGTTCCCTGAAAATTAACATTTTTTTGGAAATATAGCACCATTGAACCCGGCTTGAAAATAAGAGTGCTTAAATAATCGAACGAGTGATTAAGTGTTTGATAAGTAATGTATACGGAGTTGTCCTGCATTCTTTACTTATTTGAAAATCAGTGTTACCTCTGATTGTGATTTCAATAATTACACTGAGAAGTATTTAGTGTTTTTCCTTATTTCGATACTGTGGAAAAATGAAGAGTTTTGTAGGTAGTTGTATGACAATTAATTACGTGAAACCCTCAATTGCAATCTGTCGTCTAATGATATACATTTATGGATAAAATCAGACGTTAGATGTTTGGAAAACTCCAATTAGTCTGTTTGTTCTTGTAAACCTTTTTTACTCACTAAAAAACTATCTATGAAAACTATTTACGAAACTATGAAACGGGAAGGTTCGTGTTGGCGGTATCTTCTTTTGCTGGTTGTGATACTGGCAAGCGTTTCTGCTACAGCACAGGATAGGGATAGGAGGAGGCCCCTTAATAACGGGCTGATTTCTGCCCAGCCGCTGATTATTGCCAATAGCTGCGAAACGCATGTGATTAAGTTGGTGGGTCATGATTATGATCCTGTCAACAACACTACAACTTTCACATACAGCGTTACCAGTGGAGGGCCACCGGCCCTGAGTCACTGGATACTTGAGTTGTGTGTGCCCTGCGACTATGTAGAGAGCGCCGGACCCGGAAGCATTGAATGCGGTACGGACCCAACAACCGGTATCTTCGGCCTGAAGTTCGATACCGGGCTCAATCAGGGACAGACTCAGCAGTTTTATATTACCATGAGTGGCAACTGGCCCGCAGCGCATATTAACGCTGTTATCAAGGCGGGTCAGGTAAATTGCCCCAAAACCATCTTAGGCCCCGCCTGTGTTCCCGATATCCGGGTAGAAAAAACTGTGGTGCCGGAGGATTTTATCTTTACTGCCGAGGGTGATGAAATTCAATATTCTATTGTAGTGACCAATATTGGGTTTTTCGATTTGGTTGATGTAGTTGTTAATGACGAACTACTTGGTATAGAAGATTATTTCATTGGCGATCTTGCCATGGGTGCAACATATACGCTCCCAATGGATCTGACTAAGTATGTAATCACTTATGAAGACTTATGCAATGAAGATTGCGCACCTTCTATTACAAATTATGTGGATGTTATTGGTTTTTATGATGAAATTGCAGCCACAGATGATGATGAGGTGATTGTTTTTGGGGTGATACCTGAGATTTCGTACACCAATCCTGCAGACAAGGAATACGATGCCTGTGAGTTTGTAGATGACGATGCCGTTGAGACTGCTTTCAATGAATGGCTTGATGCTGCTGCTCTGGAAGCTGGAATCGAAGGCGGATGTGATCGTGATGTGGATGTGTTATATGGAGATTTGCCAAGCTTCTGCGGCGGCGAGGTAACTGTAACCTGGACCGTGAGCGATGTTTGTGTAGAGCCTGTAGAGTTCTCTGCAAAATTCATCATTGAAGACACAACGGTTGACATGCCGGCAGATCTAACAGTAACCCGCGATTGCCCCACCGAACTGGAACCCATAACACCTGATCCTATTTACGACAACTGCGGTCGTGAGCTTACATTGGTAGGTGGACCAGTACTGGAGGACATCGATAATGGTGATGCGCAAATTTTCGTGTTACCGATTACTGATCCCGATCCTGAGCCTGGTCCATATCCTGATATCTGCTATGGCGAGATTACCTATATATACACCTACGAAGACTGCGCTGGTGTGCAGTATGAATGGAGATATATTATCGAGATTCTGCCTCCTGCTGTAGTAACTATGCCTGATGATGAATCAGCCGAAGTAGAGTGGGGTACTGTACTCGCTATGCCGGATAACCCCACCGTGTATGACAACTGCGGCAGGGAACTGGCAGTTACCGGCCCCGAAATCAGCGAAACACCAGAGTGCGATGGTGAGGTTACCTACGTGTGGACCTATACCGACTGTGCAGGAGTAGAATATGAGTGGACATTCACCTACAATATTACTTACACCGATGAGGTATTTGCTCCTCTGGATGATGAGGACCTGAATGCGTGTGAATTAAATTTAAGTCAGGTAGATGTTCAAGAAATCTTCATCTCCTG